>NZ_VFWS01000236.1:0-2323 GCF_006443065.1 Mesorhizobium sp. B1-1-5
GCGTCCTGCCATGCGTCCCATGAAACCGTCATCGGGGCGCCTTACAACCGCATCCCGCCGACAAAGTCGATGAATGCCCGCAGCGGCGCCGGGATGAGCCGGCGGCCCGGGTAATAGAGGAACGGGCCGGAAAACTCCTGCCACCAGGGCTCCAGTACCGGTTCGAGCCGGCCATCGTCGAAATAGGGGCGCAGCCAGTCCTCGAACAGCGAGACGATGCCGCCGCCGGCGACCGCCACATCGAGCGCAAGCGCCATAGCGGTGCCGGTGCTGACCAGCAGCGGCCCGGTCGGCTCGACGCTCACTATCTCGCCGGCGCGCTCGAACTCCCAGGGCGGCGTCAGGCCGCTGGCGAAGCGGCCGCGCAGGCATGCGTGATTGAGCAGGTCGCGCGGATGGTCGGGCCGGCCACGCCGGTCGAGATAGGCCGTTGCGGCAGCGGTGGCGAAGCGCTGCCGGCGCGGGCCGATCGGTATGGCGATCATGTCCTGCTCCAGCCGCTCGTCATAGCGGATGCCGGCATCGCAGCCGCTCGCCAGTATGTCGACGAAACTGTCCTCGGCGGTCACCTCCAGTCTTATGTCGGGATAGGCGACAAGGAAGGGCGGCAGAAGGCGCGGCAGAACCAGTTTCGCCGCCCCGACCGGCACGTTGAGCCGCAGCGTGCCGGCCGGGCGGCCGCGAAAGCCGTTGACGACATCGAGCGCTGCCTCGACCTCGCCGAGCGCGGGGCCCAGCCGCTCCAGCAGTCGCGCGCCGGCCTCGGTCGGAGCGACGCTGCGCGTGGTGCGGTTGAGGAGCCGCACGCCGAGCCCCGTCTCCAGCCGCCGCACCGTTTCGCTGAGGCTGGAGGCGCTGACGCCGCTGATCCTGGCCGCCTCGCGAAAGCCGCCGGCGCGCGCCACCGCCATGAATGCCTGGAGGTCGCCCAGATCCGTCATTGTACGCCTTTCCGCACAGCCTGTGCCGATTGCGCCATATTATCGCGCAGGCGTGCATTGTCTATATCTGGCCGATCCAAAGGAGATTGAGACCATGACCGACATCAGCAAGGCCGGAACCTTCAAGCTCGGCGACCGCACCGTGAAGCGCATGGGCTACGGCGCCATGCAATTGGCCGGACCCGGCGTGTTCGGCCCGCCGAAAGACCATGACGGTGCACTCGCCGTGCTGCGCGAGGCGGTGGCGAGCGGTATCGACCATATCGATACCAGCGATTTCTACGGTCCGCACGTCACCAACCTGATCATCCGCGAGGCGCTGCACCCCTATCCCGCCAATCTCACGATTGTCACCAAGGTCAGTGCCCGGCGCGGCGCCGATGCATCGTGGATCCCCGCAATGTCGCCGCAGGAACTGACGCAGGCCGTGCACGACAATCTCCGCAATCTGGGACTGGACACCATGGAGGTCGTCAACCTGCGCTCCATGCACGGCATACACGGCCCGGCCGAAGGCTCGCTCGAACCCCAACTGAATACGCTCGCCGAACTGCAGCGTCAGGGTCTGGTGCGCCATATCGGCTTGAGCAATGTCACATCAACCCAGATCGCGCAGGGGCGCGGCATCGTCGACATCGTCTGCGTGCAGAACCAGTACAACATCGCGCATCGCGAGGATGACGCACTGATCGACGAGCTTGCCGCGGCCGGCATCGCCTATGTGCCGTTCTTCCCGCTCGGCGGCTTCACGCCGCTGCAATCCAGCACGCTGGCCGATGTCGCGCAAAAACTCGGCGCCACGCCCATGCAGGTGGCGCTCGCCTGGCTCCTGCGTCGCGCGCCCAACATCCTGCTCATCCCCGGCACCTCGTCCATTGCGCATCTCAGGCAAAACATGGCGGCGGCGGAGCTGGAGCTGCCAGCCGACGCGCTTTCCGTGCTGAACGGGATCGCGGGCGAGACCGAGCAAGCAGCCTAAGCCGGCGCGACTAGCGCTTGCCGGGCGGCACCGCTGTCCGGCAAGATCCCGACCTCGGCGGCGGCTTGCGCAGCCGTCGCCGGCCATGGCATCTGGTCCGGTACAACGGATCGATCCGAAGCAGCATGGCTCCACGACCACCACGACCCGGCGTCAGCCTCAACCGCGCGCTGTCGAAGCTCGGCCTGTGCTCGCGCACGCAGGCCGAGCGGCTGATCGCCGAGGGCCGCGTGCGCGTCGGTGGCAAGGTCGCGCGCGATGCTTCCCTGCGCGTCGATATGAATCGCGACCGCATCGCCGTCGACGGCGAAAAAATCGTTGCCGAGCGCAAGTTCTATCTCATGCTCAACAAGCCGCGCGGGCTGGTCACGACCCGCGACGACCCGCTCGAGCGCGACACCGT
>NZ_VFWS01000237.1:0-2300 GCF_006443065.1 Mesorhizobium sp. B1-1-5
TTGCCGGTGTGGCTCTGCAAGGGAGCCGGCGTGAAAATCTCCCCAGATTTGGCACTTGAGGGCAAAAGGTTCAAGGAAGAACTGCCCGGACACCACCAAGCGGCAGGGATATTCGGCGCGCCCCGATGTCCTTGACGCCCTTGTTCCTTCCCTTTCAGTCGACCGTGCGGTAGGGCGAGGGAGGTTTTTGGAGATTTCATGAGCGTCGAGCACGCCAGATTGCCTGAAGCGCCGTTGAAGGCGGCCTGCTCATTGCTGATGAGCCTTGTGCTGCTGGCGATGCTGTCGCTTGGCCGGGCGGAGGTGCCCGTCTTTGCCGGAGCAGCCTCCGGTGTCGCCAGCGCCGGCGTGGAGCGGTCCGGCGAAGCGGCGGCGCTGCTGCGCATCACCGGCAAGGGGCAGGCGCTGGAAGTTCGTTCCGGCCGGCCGGCCCTGGTTAAGTTCGCCGGCGGCCATCCGGCCCTGCCGGCTCGGGACACCGTCTTTTCCTGGTTTGTTTCGGTTCCGCCGGCAGAGGTCGTCGCCGCCGACAGGGACGCCCGCACACCGTGGGCGACTGCCAATCAGCCGCGCGCGCCGCCATCGGTTCCGGCCTGAGCGGTTTCAACCGCTCCTTCACTCAAACCACTTCCTGTTCGCGCCTCGATCCGCGCGGCGGCTTCGGTCGCGCAGCGGTGCGTAGCGCGTCATTTCCGGATTGTTTCCATGCAACGTATCAAGACACTCAAGAGCCTTTCGCGCGCGGCCTGCGCCGCCATTTTCCTTTCCGTCCAGGCGCTCATCTGTATCGGAACCGTCTACTGGGCGCTGACGGAGACGCTCGGCCTTTCGGCGACAGGGGCACTTGTCCTTGGCGGGATTTTCGCTGTGCCGTCTGCTCTCGTGCTGCTTACGGCGGTGCGCATGGCCTTCGATGCGGAGACCGATCCCGCCAACCAGTAGCCGGACCGCCAAGGCGCCCGCGCTCGACAAGGCCGGGCGCCTTGGCGCTTGCTTGCGGCGGCTGCGGCAAAACGTCCATGACCGCGGAGACGCCACATTCCTGCGGTAGCGACCGGCCAGAGCAACTTTTTACGACGGATGGCGTTGCCGCTGGTGACGACAGTTCGGGAGATGGCGGATGGACAGACTGCAATTCGAGGTGCCGGTGCGTATCGCGCCCGGACCCGGCCTGCCTGTCGAGGAGATCTACAGCGTCGAACAGGCCCTTGATTTTCTCCAGGCCTGGCCGCTGCGCCGGCAAGGCCCGATTTACCAGAAGGCCTTCAACGCCTGCTTCGGCGCCACCGTGGACGTGGTCAAGACCGAGGATGCCTGCCGGGCGTTCATGGCGTTCTGCCGGGTGACCGGGCTGATGGCCCGGGACATGATGGCGCCGCGCAAGCGCGGTGGCCAGGCGAGAGGGCTGCAAGCCTGAGGTGCGCTGCGCTCTTCGTTCTCCTGGCCGAACGGCGCATCGATGCCGATGCCATTAAGCTTCCGTTTCCACTTTCGCGGCTACGCCATGCTTGTTCGGCAATGGTTGATTCGTTGCGTCAGTCTCGTGGGTCGGAAGATGTCCCCAGAAAAAATCCGTGCATTCCCGATCGACCGTCAGGCATTCCTGGTTCGGGAGGTGGCTGCCAGGCTCGACAGTTTGCATGGCGACAGCGCCACCTCGTTCTGGAGGGCCAAGGCGACGGAGTTGTTCGATCTCGTCGTCAGGTCAGGCACGGACAGGGCGGCGGCCAGCGACGAGGTGCGCAGGTTCTTCTTCGCCGTGCAAAAAGAGATATCGGCCGGCGCGGCCACTGAGCCGATGCCAATCCTTTCCGCCGGAAGTGCTCCGCAAGGCGTCCCACAGCCGGTCCATGCCACCGCTAGCGGAACAGATATTTTGAAACTTCGGGGTTGCCGCGTCGCCACATGACGTTGTCAAGGAAGTAATGGTGCACGTTGATGAAGATCAGCACGATGAAGAAGAACAGCGACGAACCCAGGACTTCCTTGTCGTAAGGGATCAAGGCAGTCAGTGCCGCCGGGATCAGCCAGAAACCGAGACCGCCGAGGACCCCGCCGGCGACGACGAACCCCAGGACTCGCGTCCTGTAGATCGGACCAAGAACGGACAGGATTCTGGAGTCCGGAACCTTTTGTGCATCGGGACCGTCACGCTCGACATTGCTTTGATAGCGCCAGACCACGGCCAGGTACTGCAGCGAATGGAGAGCCGGCACCACGAGCAGCCACAGCGGGTTTATTCTCACGACCAGGATCCAAAGATATAGGGACGCGATATAAGCGACGACGCCGTTATACGG
>NZ_VFWS01000238.1:0-2293 GCF_006443065.1 Mesorhizobium sp. B1-1-5
CTGCAAGGCCAAGGGCACCAAGATCGCCGTGCTGCTCGGCGCCACCGGCGAGAAGGAAGCCAAGGCAGCCTTCCCCGATGCCGACATCAAGAGCTACAAGGGCGGCGGTCCGCTGCTGCTCGACGCCGTCAACAACGGCCAGGCCGATTGCGGCGTCAACGACGTCTCGGCGGTCAAGGGCCAGTCGACGGCCTATCCGGCCGGGACCTTCACAATCATGCCGGACCTCCTCTCGAAGGAGCCGCTTGCCTTCGCCACCCGCTATGACGAGCCGGATCTCCTGATCTGGATGAACCTGTTCCTCAACCAGGTCACCATCGACGGCCGCCTGCAGAAGAACCTCGACTACTGTCTCAATTCGGAAGACTGGAAGAAAGATCACTGATTGGGGATTAGGGAATTAGGGATTAGTGAGTAGCGAATTAGTGAGTAGTGAATAGGGAATTCCGGATCCGCCTCACTACTCACTGCTCACTACTCACTACTCCCTAATCACCATTCACGCCCATGCTCGAGAATTTCAGCTTCCGCACCATCGTCGAATACCTGCCCCTGGTCGGGCAGGGCCTGGTCACGACCGTGTGGCTGTCGGCGCTGTCCTTTTTCGGCGCGCTCGCAGTCGGCATCCTGCTGTGCGCGATGAACCTGCAGCGCGGCTGGCTGTTTCGGGTGCCGGCCAAGGCCTATATCGACGCCGTACGCGCCACGCCCTTGCTGGCGCAGCTCTATTTTCTCTATTTCGGCCTGCCGCGCCTCGGTTTCGTGCTGCCCGAACTCGTCGTCGGCATCCTCGCGTTGTCACTGAACAGCGGCGCCTATGTCGCTGAAATCATTCGGGCCGGCATCCTGTCGATCCCGCGCGGCCAGGTTGAGGCCAGTGTTGCTTCGGGCATGACCTATGTCCAGCGCATGCGCCTGGTGGTCCTGCCGCAGGCGTTCAAGGTGACGATCCCGCCGCTGCTGGGACAAGCGATCGTGCTGGTCAAGGATTCGGCGCGCCTGTCGCTGATCTCCGTTGCCGAGCTGACGCGCGCCGGCCAGTTGCTCGCCTCCGACCGACTCATGCCGGCGGAATTATATCTCACCATCGCCGCCTTCTACCTCCTGCTCTATTACGGCCTCAAAGGGCTGGCGGTTCTCTCCGGCCGCTGGCTCGGTTCGGCGGGAGCGCGCACATGATCTGGCAACAGTTGCAAAGCCTTGCTGGCAGCTATCCGCTGGCGCTGCGCGGCCTCGGCATGACCGTGGTGCTGTCGCTGATCAGCCTGGTGCTGGGCACCCTGCTCGGCTTCGGCCTCGGCATCTTGCGGACCGGCGACAACCGGTTGATCTCCGGCGTGATCGGTGCCTGGGTAGACCTCATCCGGGGCACCCCGTTCCTGGTGCAGATATTCCTGATCTTCTTCATCTTGCCGGAGCTGGGCATCGAGCTCGACGCCTTCACCGCCGGCATCATCGCGCTGACCAACCTCGCCGCTTGCTTCATCTGCGAGATCGTCGCCGCCGGCATCCGTTCGGTTCCGACGGGCCAGGTCGAGGCGGCACTGGCGTCCGGCCTGTCGCGCTGGCAGCGCATGCGCCAGGTGGTGCTGCCGCAGGCGATGCGCATCGTGCTGCCGCCGCTGATCGGGCAATATGTGCTGCTGATCAAGGACTCTTCGGTCGTCTCTGCGATTGGCCTGACCGATCTCACCCGCGTCGGCTGGCTGGTGGTGCAGCGCGTGCCGAACGGCCTGCTGGTGTTCTTCCTCGTCGGCGTCGGCTATTTCATCGTCTGCTATCCGCTGATCATGCTCGCCCGCCGGCTCGAGCGGCGCATCGGTGCCGCCCATGGCGAGGTGCAGATATGACATCGAACCCAAAGGTTCCGACCACATGACCAAAACGGGCATGATCGATTTTCGCGGCGTCAACAAATGGTTCGGCACGCTCAACGTGCTGAGGGACATCACGCTCAGCGTCGAGCCGCGCGAAGTGGTCGTCGTCTGCGGCCCGAGCGGGTCGGGCAAGAGCACGCTTATCCGCTGCATCAACGGGCTGGAGACGATCAAGGACGGCGACCTTGTCGTCGACGGCCAGCGGCTCGGCGACCCCGCCACCAACATGACGAAGCTGCGCACCGAGATCGGCTTCGTCTTCCAGTCCTTCAACCTCTACCCGCACAAGACCGCGCTCGAAAACGTCACGCTGGCGCCGATCCATGTCCGCAAGATCCCGCGCGCCGAGGCCGAGCAGGCCGGCCGCGAACTGCTGGCCAAGGTCGGGCTTGCCGACAAGGTCAACGCCTATCCTG
>NZ_VFWS01000239.1:0-2243 GCF_006443065.1 Mesorhizobium sp. B1-1-5
GCTGCGCGGCTATCAGCAGATATGCGGCAAGGACGGGGCCATGCTGGCCATCGCCTGCGACCAGCGCGGCGGCATGCGCACCTTGCTGGCGTCGGATCCGGCCGAACAGGCCAGGATCACCAACGACATGCTCGGCGACACCAAGGCCGACGTCACGCGCTACCTTGCAAGTGCCGCGTCCTGCGTGCTGCTCGACCCGCTCTGCGCGGTGCCGCGGGTTGTCGAGGAGGGCGTGCTGAACCGCGATACCGCGCTGCTTATCGGCCTCGACGCCTCGGGTTTCGACGTCTCGCCTGAAGGCTATCGCCTGTCGCGCCTTGTCCCCGGCATCGATGCGCGCCGCGTGCGCGAACTGGGTGGCACGGGCGGCAAGATCATGGTGTATCTGCGGGCCGACAAGCCCGAAGCGAATGAGCACAACATTGCCATCCTGCGCCAATGCATCGCCGATTTCGGGCAGGAAGATTTGTTGCTCGTCGTCGAATTCCTGACCTATCAGCTCGAAGGCGAAAGCCCTGAAGATTATGCGACGAAGACGCCGTGGCTTGTCGAGGAAGGCACAAAAATCTCGTTAGAGTGCGGGGCAAAGGTGCTGAAGCTTCCGTATCCCGGAACGCCGGAGGCCTGCGCCAACATCACCAGAATGGCCGGCGAGGTGCCGTGGGCGGTGCTTTCGGCCGGCGTCAACCACGCCACCTTCCTCGGCCAGGTCGAGATTGCCATGCAGAACGGCGCCTCCGGCGTTATCGCCGGCCGCTCGCTGTGGAAGGACTGCATCTCGCTCGATCGTGACATTCAGCGCGAAAGGCTTAAGACCATCGCGGTGCCGCGATTGCGTGAGATCCAGGCGGTAATCGGGCATCACCGGCGCAAGGCCGCCGCCTGATATCCGCGTTGGATCACCGACACGTGCAGGACGTCATGCCTCTCAGCATAGGGATAGATATAGGCGGCACCAATCTGCGGGCCGCCCGCATTTCGGGCGCCGGCGAAATCCTCGAACGTCTGTCCGAAAAGAGCGCGCCGGACCCGCAGGCTGTGCTCTCGCGGATCGCCGGGATGGTGCGCCGGCTCGACACATCGGAGGTTTCGGCCATCGGCATCGGTGTTCCCGGCCGCGTCGATGCGCATCGCCGCGCGGTCCTGTCCGGCGGCTACGTCAATCTGGCCTCCGTCTCGCTGGCGCAGTGCCTGGAGGACATGGCCGGCAAGCCCGTCGTCATCGACAATGATTGCAACATGGCACTGGTCGCCGAGATGGCGCTCGGCGCCGGCCGGGGTCATCACGACGTCGCCATGTTCACCATCGGCACCGGCATTGGCGGGGCCGTCGCTCAAGATCGGCGGATCGTGCGTGGCCGGGCAACGGCAGGGCAGCTCGGCCACATCACTGTCGACGTCAATGGCGAGATCTGCGCCTGCGGCCGGCGCGGTTGTGTCGAAACCACCAGTTCAGGCACCGCGCTTGGCCGTCACATCGCGCGGGCCGGCTTGCGTCCCGACCTTTCGGTCGACCAGCTCTTTGCCCGCGACGCCGCCGGAGACATCCAGGCGCGCGCTATACTGGAAGCCTGGGCAACGCCCTTGCGTGCCGCCATCGACAACAGCGTCGCCATGTCTGTTCCGGCCAGCGGCAAGAGCACGGTCTCGCGCGGCATAGCCGACCGCACGGGATGGCCGTTGCTTGCGCTCGATACGATCAAGAATCCGTTTCTCGAAGCGCTCGGCGGTGGCGACCGCGCCTTCAACCGCACGCTCGGCCGGGCCAGCTATCAGGCGATCTGGTCAGTCGTCGGCGAAGCCCCAGCGGGCTCCACATTCATCGTCGACGCCTGGTTCGGTTTCCAGCCGCGCGAGCTGCTCGAGGATCATCTCAGGAATGCCGGTGTCGAACAGACTTTCGAAATCTGGTGCCACGCGCCGGGCGAGGTTTTGGCCGAACGCTATGGCGCCCGGCTCGGCCAGCGTCCCGCCGGCCATCCAGGCGCGGCCTATATCCCCGAACTGATCGAACTCGCCAGGCGCGCCGAACCGCTGCGGCGCGGCCCGCTCTTCGACGTCGACACGACGAAACCGATCGACTTCGATGCCATCATGGCATGGCTGCGAGCGATGATGACGGGCGACGTTTAGAACGTTGATGGACAAGAAGCAGCTGGGCTCGCCAACTCCGAAAGCCGTTTCGCTTTCGAGCTGGCCAGGCCTGCCTAGTCAATAACCGACGGTGAAGCGCTGCTTTATGT
>NZ_VFWS01000024.1:0-55903 GCF_006443065.1 Mesorhizobium sp. B1-1-5
GGCTTCAACCAATCCCCGGCGGTTTGTGCTGGTTTCACGGAAATGAACGGAAAATCTTGCACCAAGACAAACGGCAACCTTTCAAAATCCCTGTGTCGGAGAACTAACGCGTTCCACCGTTTCACGAAGCGGCGAAACGCCCTATCTCTTCGCTTTGACGCAATTCCGGACGGAAAACCACGGCGCGGGCGCCGAGCCTAACCGCTCACACTTTTCCTGGAATTGCGCTAAGGCGCAAGCGGGCTTCCCCTTTGCGGGGTCATGCGCTAGTCAATCGATTGAAACGGCGCAGCGGCGCCGCAGCGAGGACGATCAAGAGCATGGCAGGCGAAGACGAGAAGGGACTGCGGTTTCCGGTCCTGATCGGCGACATTGGCGGCACCAATGCGCGCTTTTCGATCGTGCTCGACGCCAATTCGGAAGCCACCGAGCCGCAGATCGTCCAGACCGCGAATTTCAAGACCATCGACGAGGCGATCCAGGCGGCGGTGCTCGACCGCTCGTCCATCCAGCCGAACTCGGCGGTGCTGGCGGTCGCCGGGCCGGTTGACGGCGACGAGATCCCGCTCACCAACTGCCCCTGGGTCGTGAGGCCCCGGCAGATGCTTGCCAATCTGGGCCTGGGCGAGGTCGTCGTGCTCAACGATTTCGAGGCGCAGGCGCTGGCCGTGGTGGCGCTCGGCGAAGAGCATATGGAAAAGATCGGCGGCGGCACGCCGGAACCCAATGCGAGCCGGGTCGTGCTCGGTCCCGGAACTGGTCTCGGCGTCGCCGGGCTGATTTATGCGCTCGACCATTGGATACCGGTGCCGGGCGAGGGCGGGCATATGGACATTGGCCCGCGCACGCCGCGCGACTTCGAAGTGTTCCCGCATATCGACAAGCTCGAGGGCCGCATATCCGGCGAGCAGATCCTGTGCGGACGCGGCCTGGTCAATGTCTATCGCGCCGTGGCCAGGACGGACGGCAAGCCGACTCCCTTGACCACGCCGGCCGAGGTCACCGCGGCGGCGCTTTCGAAGTCCGATCCGGCCGCCGAGGAGGCGCTGGCGCTGTTCGTCACCTGCCTTGGCCGCACGGCGGGCGACCTGGCGCTGGTGTTCATGGGTCGCGGCGGCGTGTTCCTGACCGGCGGCATCGCGCAAAAGATCGTGCCGGCGCTCAAAGCGGGCAATTTCCGCGCTGCGTTCGAGGACAAGGCGCCGCACCGCGCGCTGATGCGCGAGATGCCGGTCTATGTCATCACCCATCCGTTGGCGGCGCTGCTCGGGCTTGCCGCCTATGCCAGGACGCCTTCGCTGTTCGGCGTGCGGACGGCGGGGCGGCATTGGCGGACGTAATCGCGCCGGCGCTCGGGACGGCGCGACGAAGTTTCGCCATAGGCAAGCCGTAGCCGGGGCGCTAAGAGGGTGCGAAAAAGGCGTCCTGACGTTTACGAGAACCCACGAAGCGCTTCCGATTTGACACTTCAAAATCCAAACAAGCCAAAAAGCCGGCCCGCCGAGGTCACGGCGGTGCTGCGCCGTATCGTCGCTGAAAACGGCTATGACCATCGCTGGTCCTACGCGGTCGTCATCGTCTGCTCGCTGCTGGTGTCGGGCGCGACCGCCTTCTCGGCCTGGGTCATGGCTCCGATGGTCAACGAGATCTTCTACGAACGGCGCGGCGACGCGATCGTGTGGATCTGCGCCGGCTTCATGGGAGCCTTTCTGGTGCGCGGCTTCGCCGGCTACGGCCAGGCGATAGCCCTGGCGACGATCGGCAACAATCTGGTGGCCCGCTACCAGAAGCGCATCTTCGACCATCTGATGAAGCTCGGCGTCGATTTCTTCAACGACACGCGCTCCGGCCGCCTGGCGGCGCAGGTGGACGAGAATGTCGGCGGCATTCGCGATCTCTTGTCGCTGACGTTGATTTCCATCACCCGCGACGCGGTGACCCTGGTCGGCCTCGTCGGGCTGATGGTCTACCAGGATCCGGTGCTGTCGCTCAGCTCGCTGCTGATCGGGCCGCCGCTGATCTGGGCGGTCGTCTACATCACGCGGCGGGTGCGCAAGATCAACCGCGAATCCGTGCTGATCAACTCGCGACTGAGCGGGTCGGTGCAGGAGGCCACGCAAGGCATCGCCATCGTCAAGGCCTTCACCATGGAGGACGAGCTGGCGCGCCGCATCGGCGTCATGGCCGACACCGCCGAGCAGCGCAGCAACAAGATCGCCCGCGTCTCCGAACGGCTGTCGCCGATTTCGGACATGCTGGCCGGCCTCGCGGTTACCGCCGTCATCGCTTATTCCGGCTACCGGGCGCTGGTGCTGGGCCAGCCGCCGGGCGCGGTGTTTTCCTTCATCACCGCGCTGATCCTTGCCTATGACCCGGCGCGGCGCCTGGCCCGCATGCAGGTCACGATGGAGCGCGCGCTGGTCAATGCGCGCATGATCTACGAGCTGCTCGACCTCGAGCCGAAGCAGAGCGACGCGCCCGACGCGGTCGAGGCCAGGATCACCACCGGCGAGGTGCGCTTCGACAATGTGACGTTCGGCTACAGCGCCGACATGCCGGTGCTGCGGGACCTGAGCTTCACCGCCGCCGCCGGCAAGGTGACGGCGATCGTCGGCGCCTCGGGCGCAGGCAAGTCGACGCTGGTGGCGCTGCTGCAGCGCTTCTACGACGTCGACCAGGGCTCGATCGAAGTCGACGGCCAGGACATCTCGAAGGTGACGAAGCGGTCGCTGCGCCAATCGATCGCCTATGTCTCGCAGGCGCCCTATCTGTTCGAAGGCACGATCCGCGACAACATCCGCTACGGCCGGCTCTCCGCCACCGACGCCGAGATCGAGCAGGCGGCGAAACAGGCGGCCGCCGACGATTTCATCCGCCAGCAGCCGCAAGGCTACGACACGCCGGTCGGCGAGAACGGCGCGACGCTATCGGGCGGCCAGCGCCAGCGCGTCTCGATCGCCCGCGCCATCGTGCGCCAGGCGCCCATCCTTCTGCTCGACGAGGCGACCTCGGCGCTCGACAACGAGGCGGAAGCGCGCGTGCAGGAAGCGCTGACCCATGTCATGGAAGGGCGCACCACCATCGTGATCGCGCACCGGCTGTCGACGGTGGTCAATGCCGACCGCATCATCGTGCTGGAGGAAGGGCGGCTGGTCGAGGAAGGCACGCATGCGACGCTGATGGCCGACCCGCACAGCATCTATGCCCGCTTCCACCGGATACAGGGCAAGAAGGGGCTGGGGCTTGTCGACGACGTCAAGGCAACCCAGACTTCGGCCCAAACTCCCGCATCGCGCAGCCGCGCCAAGAAGACCGTCAGGAGGAGCGCATGAGTGAAGCCGGCGATATGGGCCTGGTGGTGGTGGGCGCCGCCGGCCGCATGGGCCAGACGCTGATCCGCGCCATCCACACAATGCCCGGCGCGCGCGTCGCCGCGGCGGTCGAGCGGCCGGACTCGGCCCATCTCGGCAAGGATGCCGGCGAGCTCGCCGGCATCGGCATCATCAACGTGCCGATCGTCGACGATCCGCTGCCGGCCTTCGCCAAGGCCGACGGCGTGCTCGATTTCACGGCACCCGCGGCAAGCGTCGAATTCGCCGGCTATGCCGCGCAGGCGCGCATCGTCCATATCATCGGCACCACCGGCTGCTCGGCCGACGACGATGCGAAGATCGCCGCCGCCGCGCGCCATGCCACCATCGTCAAATCCGGCAATATGAGCCTCGGCGTCAATCTTCTGGCGGTGCTGGTCGAGCAGGCTGCGAAGGCGCTCGACGCCGACGATTTCGACATCGAGATCCTGGAAATGCATCACCGGCACAAGGTCGACGCGCCGTCCGGCACGGCGCTGCTGCTCGGCGAGGCTGCTGCCAAAGGACGCGGCATCGATCTTGCCGGCAACAGCGTGCGGGTGCGCGACGGCCATACCGGCCTGCGCAAGGCCGGGTCCATCGGCTTCGCCACGCTGCGCGGCGGCTCCGTCGTCGGCGACCACAGCGTGATCCTGGCCGGCACCGGCGAGCGCATCACGCTTTCGCATTATGCCGAGGACCGGGCGATCTTCGCCCGCGGCGCGGTGAAGGCCGCGCTTTGGGCCCGCGCGAAGAAGCCGGGGCTTTATTCCATGCGGGACGTGCTCGGTCTGAGCTGATCATTATCCAAATATTCCATAGGAGCAAACATGTCGGGAACTCTCGTGCTCGTGCGCCACGGCCAGAGCGAATGGAACCTGAAGAACCTGTTCACCGGTTGGCGCGACGTCGGGCTGACCGAGCAGGGCACAGCCGAGGCGCTTGCCGCCGGCGAGAAGCTCAAGGCGCGCGGTCTGAAATTCGACATCGCCTACACGTCTGCCTTGAAGCGGGCGCAGGTGACCTGCCAGCACATCCTCGACATCGTCGGCCAGAGCGAGCTCACGACGATCCGCGACCAGGCGCTCAACGAGCGCGACTATGGCGACCTCTCCGGCCTCAACAAGGATGACGCGCGCAAGAAATGGGGCGAGGAGCAGGTGCATATCTGGCGCCGCTCCTACGACATCGCGCCTCCCGGCGGCGAAAGCCTGAAGGATACCGGCGCGCGCGTATGGCCCTATTACCTGCACGAGGTGCAGCCACATGTGCTGCGCGGCGAGACCGTGCTGGTCGCCGCGCACGGCAATTCGTTGCGCGCGCTGATCATGGCGCTGGACGGCAAGAGCGGCGAGGAGATCGTCAAGCTCGAGCTCGGCACCGGCGTGCCGGTCATCTACAAGCTCAACGCCGATTCCACCGTGGCGAAGAAGGACGTGCTGGAGGGGTGAGGCTGTTGGGCCAGCCAAGGCTGCCCGCGAAAAAAGCGCGTTGACACATATCGTTTGCCCGCTTACATGAGCGCCCACCAGCCCAGATGGCGGAATTGGTAGACGCGCACGGTTCAGGTCCGTGTTCCGCAAGGAGTGGAGGTTCGAGTCCTCTTCTGGGCACCATCCTTCGCTCTTCGAGCTTCGGATGGCAGGCCATCCCGGAGCTCCGAGAGCGAAGGGGTCGCCATTTGAGCCCGACTGCCAACGGGGTGCAAGTCTCAACGTTCGCGATTAGCCGTAAGCTTCCGAACTTCGTCATTCCAGGGCGGAGCAAGGAGCGAAGCGACGCGCGCAGACCCTGGAATCCATGCCGTGACGTCGAGGCGTTGCAGCGGTTACAGAATTCTGCTCCGTTGCACTATATGACCCGCGTCTCGGCATGGATTCTCGGGTCGAGCCCGAGAACGACGACATGTGGCCGTTGGCCCAATCTCCCCTTCCGGTCCGTCCCCGAACAAGCCGCTCCAAACCAGTTCCGCGGGTCAAGCCCGGGCGTAACGAACTCCTAGAGCCCAACCTCCCCTTCCGGCCAGTCCCCAACAAACCACTTCAAACCAGCCGCCCCTGACGCTACGGTCCGCCCATGGCCCCTTCCGTCAGCCCGACCATCGCCGCGCGCCGCGACCAGATGTTTCCCGTGCTCACCGACGCGGATATCGAGCGCATGCGCCGCTTCGGCGAGGCCACAGCCTATGCCGCCGGCGACCACATCGTGACGGCCGGCACCGTGTCCCCCGGGCTGATCCTCATCCTGTCGGGCAAGGTCGATATCACTCAGGCCGGCGGGCTTGGCCCGCGCGAGGCGATCATCAGCCATGGCGCTGGCAATTTCGTCGGCGAGTTGGCGCAATTGTCGAACCGGCCGTCGCTGGTCAATGCCGAGGCGAATGGACCAGTCGAGGCGATCGTCATCCCCTCGCAGCGGCTGCGCGATCTGATGGTGCAGGAGGCCAATCTCGGTGAGCGCGTCATGCGGGCGCTGATCCTGCGCCGTGTCGGCCTGCTCGAAAGCGGCGCCAGCGGGCCGGTCGTCATCGGTCCGCCCGGCAGTGGCGACGTACTGCGGCTGCAGGGCTTTCTGCGGCGCAGCGGACTTCCCCATCGCGCTCTCGATTCCGACACCGATCCTTGCGCGAAAACGCTGATCGAGCGGTTTCATGTCGACCCGCACCATCTGCCGATCGTGCTCTGCCCCAACGGCAAGCTCATGCACAATCCGGGCGAGACCGAGCTTGCCCGCTGCGTCGGCCTGCTGCGGCCGATCGATGCCGACAAGATCTATGACGTGGCGATCGTCGGCGCCGGGCCGGCGGGGCTGGCGGCGGCGGTCTATGCCGCCTCGGAAGGGCTGTCGACCATCGTGCTCGATTGCCGCGCCTTCGGCGGACAGGCGGGCGCCTCGGCCCGCATCGAAAACTATCTCGGCTTCCCGACCGGCATCACCGGCATGGCGCTGATGGCGCGCGCTTACAACCAGGCGCAGAAATTCGGGGTCGAGATGGTGATCCCCGACGAGGCGAAGCTGCTCGACGGCGACGGCGCCCGCTACCAGCTTGCCATCGGCGATGGTGAAACGGTGCGCTCGCGCGCGGTAGTGATCGCCAGCGGCGCGCGCTACCGCCGCCTCGATATCGCCAACCTCGCGCAATTCGAGGGGACCTCGGTGCATTACTGGGCTTCGCCGATCGAGGCCAGGCTTTGCCAGGATCAGGAGGTGGCGCTGGTAGGCGCCGGCAATTCGGCGGGACAGGCGGCCGTCTATCTGGCGAGCCAGGTGCGCAAGGTGACGCTGCTGGCGCGCCGCGACAGCCTCGACGCCACCATGTCGCGCTATCTGGTCGAGCGCATCGCGGCGCAGCCCAACATCGAGGTGCTGACCGAGACCGAGGTCGCGGCACTCGCGGGCAGCGAAGGCAATCTCGAAACGCTGCGCTGGCGCAACCGGACGACCGGCGAAGAGACGATGCGCGCCATCCGCCACCTCTTCCTGTTCATCGGCGCCGACCCGAACACCGATTGGCTTGCGAACTGCAACGTGGCGCTGGATGCCAAGGGTTTCGTGCGCACCGGGCCGGACACGACACCGGGGCACGGGCTGATGGAGACCAGCCGCAGCGGGGTGTTCGCCATCGGCGACGTGCGCTGCGGCTCGACCAAGCGCGTCGCTGCCGCCGTCGGCGAAGGCGCGCAGGTGGTTGCGGCGCTGCATGCCTATCTGGCGCGGGACGGCGCCGCTAGACCGTGATGGCGGTTCGTTGAATCGTCATCACGGTGCAACTCTTTGTTGGAGCATGATCTTTCTCCGAAAACCGGTTCCCACTTTTCGGGATCATGCTCTAGAACCAATAGGCCAAACCGGCCGGGAGACCACGATGGACGAATGCAGGCATACGAAGGACATCAAAAAGGTCACGCCGAGCGCGCTCGGCTGCGAGGAATGCCTGAAGAGCGGTTCCTGGTGGGTGCATCTGAGGCTCTGCCGCACCTGCGGCCATGTCGGCTGCTGCGACGACTCGCCCAACCGCCACGCGACGAAACATTTCCATGCCACGCAGCATCCGATCATCGAGGGCTACGACCCGCCGGAAGGCTGGGGCTGGTGCTTCGTCGACGAGGTGTTCATCGATCTCGGCGACGACACGACGCCGCAGAACGGGCCGATCCCGAAGTTTGTTTGACGGTGAAGGGCAAGCCGGCCGGGCGACGCCTTGTTCAGCGCACCGAGCTCGTCACGGTTGGATCGACGGCATCGGGCACGGATTTGCGCTCATTGCCGGCCAAGATGCCGATGAGGAGAAGGCTGAGCACAACCGGCACAAACAGGATGGCGACGCGCGCCTGCACGTAAAAGATGGCGCGCCATTCGTTTCGCTTTTCGTCGTTCATCATGCTCGCTCTGTTGTGCCTCCCGGGGAGGGGACATAGAGACGAAGCGTTAAACATCTCCTTCCGATTCGGTTAACGCGGGACGATCTGCTGCAATCGCAAAGGGCAGCGCTATCCCCTCTCGTCCGCTGCGCGGTCAGCTCTCCCCACTTTGTCTACGCTATGCACACACATCTTCTGTGACTGGCGTGACTGATCGACCTGAGGCTTGATTGCCACGTGGTTCCCCCAATCCGTCGCTGCTTCGCAGCGCCACCTTTCCCCCCTCCGGAGGGAAAGGAAGGGAGCCTTGCTGGACGAGCATTGACGGCAAGAAGCTTGGCGCCTTCCTCTATCCCGTCGATCGGGGGAGAGGTGGCTCGGCGAAGCCGAGACGGAGTGGGGTCGACCTGCGCTACGCAAGACAACGCATGCGCCAAGCTGACAAGCAGGCTATCGCCAAAGGCTAGCCGCTTGGAAATGTGTGCGTGCCGTAGCCCACTGCGTGGGGCGAGGAGCGGCGCGCTGCCTCACGCATTGGCTTTTCCGCCGATTTCAGGCAAACCTCGTCGCCTGTAAACCGACACGGAGAAGCGTGATGTTCCGATGGGGCGTTCTGTCGACGGCGAAGATCGGCCGCGAGCAGCTTTTGCCGGCAATCGTGGAGTCGGAGAACGGCGTCCTGTCGACGATCGCCAGCCGCGACCTGTCGAAGGCCAAGGCGCTGGGCGAGCGTTTCGGCGCCCGTCATGCCTTCGGCTCCTATGAAGAACTGCTCGCCTCCAAGGAGGTCGACGGCGTCTACATCCCGCTGCCCACCTCCCAGCATGTCGAATGGACGGCAAAAGCAATCGAGGCCGGAAAACATGTGCTGGTCGAGAAGCCGCTGGCGCTCGACGCCAAGGACATTCCGCCGCTGATCAAGCTGCGCGATGAGAAGAAGGTGCTGGTCTGCGAGGCCTTCATGGTCGTCTATCACCCGCAATGGATCAAGGTGCGCGACCTGATCGCAAGCGGCGCCATCGGCCGGCTGCGCCATGTGCAGGGCGCGTTTTCCTATTACAATGTCGACCCCAACAACATGCGCAACCAGCTCGATCTCGGCGGCGGCGCGCTGCCTGACATCGGCGTCTATCCGACCGTGTCGACGCGCTTTTCGACCGGCAAGGAGCCGCTGCGGGTGCAGGCGACGATCGAGCGCGACAAGACTTTCGGCACCGACATCTATTCCTCGATCCGAGCCGATTTCGGCGATTTCGAGCTGTCCTTCTACCTGTCGACGCAGATGGCGGCGCGGCAGGTGATGGTGTTCCACGGCGAGAAGGGCTTCATCGAGGTTTTCGCCCCGTTCAATGCCGGTCTCTACGACCACCACCGCATCGAGCTGCACAACCAGAACCACAGCGAGGCGCAGGTATTCCGCTTCCCGGGCACGCAGCAATACCGGCTGGAATGCGAGGCCTTCGTGCGTGCCGCGCAAGGCGGCAAGGACCGCGTCTTCACGCTGGAGGAATCGGTGCTCAACCAGAAAGTCATCGACGCCATCTTCCGCGCCGGTGACAACGGCGGCTGGGAGCCCGTCTGAGGTTTTGCAATAAGTTGCCGGCTAGTTCTGGGAGGAAAAATGGCTGACGCGGACGTGATCATTGTCGGCGCGGGGCTGGCCGGCCTCGTCGCCGCGACGGAGTTGGCGGAGGCCGGCCAGAAAATCATCATCGTCGACCAGGAGCCGGAACAGTCGCTGGGCGGCCAGGCTTTCTGGTCGTTCGGCGGGTTGTTCCTGGTCGATACGCCCGAGCAGCGGCGCATGCGCATCCGCGATTCGCACGACCTCGCGCTCGAGGACTGGATGGGCACGGCCGCCTTCGATCGGCCGGAGGATTTCTGGCCGCGCAAATGGGCGGAAGCCTATGTCGGTTTCGCCGCCGGCGAGAAGCGCTCCTGGCTGATCGAGCGGGGCCTGAAATTCTTCCCCGTCGTCGGCTGGGCCGAGCGCGGCGGCGGCAATGCCGTCGGCCACGGCAATTCGGTGCCGCGCTTCCACATCACCTGGGGCACCGGGCCCGGCGTGCTCGAGCCTTTCGTGCTGCGCGTGCGCGAGGCGCAGAAGCGCGGGCTGGTCGAGTTCAGGTTCCGTCACCGGGTCACCGAGATTGTCCGCAGCGGCGATACGGTGACGGGCGTGCGCGGCGATGTGTTGGAACCGAGCAACGCCGAGCGCGGTCGCAAGAGTTCTCGTGACATGGCCGGCGATTTCGAGCTCCATGCACAAGCGGTGATCGTCGCCTCCGGCGGCATCGGCGGCAACCACGAGCTGGTGCGCCAGAACTGGCCGCAGCGGCTGGGTGCGCCGCCGAAGCGGATGATCACCGGCGTGCCGGACCATGTCGACGGCCGCATGCTGGCGATCACCGAGGCGGCCGGCGGGTCGATCATCAATCGCGACCGCATGTGGCACTATGTCGAGGGCATCAGGAACTGGGCGCCGATCTGGACCGAGCACGCGATCCGCATCCTGCCCGGCCCCTCCTCGATCTGGCTCGATGCGCGCGGCAGAAGGCTGCCGGCGCCGCTCTATCCGGGCTTCGACACGCTGGGCACGCTCAGCCACATCATGAGCACCGGTTTCGACTATTCCTGGTTCATCCTGACCAAGAAGATCATCCAGAAGGAGTTCGCGCTGTCGGGCTCCGAGCAGAATCCCGATCTCACCGGCAAAAGCTGGCGGCAGGTGCTGGGCCGCGCGACCTCAGGCATTCCCGGCCCGGTGAAGGCGTTCATGGAAAAGGGCGAGGATTTCATCGTCGAGGCCGATCTTGCGAAACTGGTGGCGCGCATGAACGCGCTGGCCGGCGGCGAGCCGCTGCTGGACGTCGCCCAGGTCGAGCGCGAGATTCGCGCCCGCGACATGCAGCTCGACAATCCGTTCTCCAAGGACGCCCAGGTCACCGCGCTGCGCGGCGCGCGCGCCTATCTCGGCGACAGGCTGATCCGCACGGCGAGGCCGCACAAGATGCTCGATCCGGCGAACGGCCCGCTGATCGCGGTGCGCCTCAACATCCTGACCCGCAAGACGCTGGGCGGGCTGGAGACCGATCTCGACAGCCGCGTGCTGGACGCCGATGGGCAACCGGTGCCAGGGCTTTATGCGGTGGGCGAGGTCGCTGGCTTCGGCGGCGGCGGCGTGCATGGCTATGCGGCGCTGGAAGGCACCTTCCTCGGCGGCTGCATTTTTTCGGGGCGCAGCGCGGGACGGGCCGCGGCGAAGGCGGTCGCCTGAGAAGAAGCTATGCCATAATTGAGATGCCGGCAGGACAGAGGGGGCGCGAAGGATCGCGCCGCACGCGTATTTTGCCCGCGCGTTCAAAAAGATTTTTCGCGACCTGCGAATCCTTTTCGCCCATCCGAAACGTCTTCCTTTGACCAACCGAAGGAGACGACCATGACCTACAATCTCATCCGCTACAGCGTGAAGGACGCCAGCATCGCCGAGAACCGGGCGCTGGTGGCAAAGGTGTTCGAGGCACTGGATGAAACGCAGCAGCAATTCGTGCGCTATCTCGTGCTTGAGCTCGACAACGGCGAATTCGTCCACATCGTCGGTTATGAAAAAGACAGTTCGGCACTGACCGGACTCGACGCTTTCAAGGCCTTCGGCGCCGATCACGCCGAGCGGCGCTCGACACCGCTGGTCCGGTCGCCGGCGAAGATCGTCGGCAACTATCATATGCTGGCGAACACCGACGAGACCGTGCCGGCCTGACCGGGGCACGGTATCGCCCGGCGAGCCGCCGACTGAGGGAACGAGGACGATGATCACAGCGAAATTCGACCGCGCGGCGCTTGAGGCCATGCTTGTCGGCCTGCGGCCGAAATTGCACCGCTATGCCGCCCGCATGGCCAGCTCGGCAATCGAGGGCGAGGACATCGTGCAGGAGGCGGTGGTGAAGGCGCTTGCTGCTCACGATGGCGGCGCCACGGTCGAGCGTCCCGAGCAGTGGCTGTTCCGCATCGCCCATAATGCGGCGCAGGATCATCTGCGCCGCCGCCAGCGGGAGCGCTCACGCATGACCGAGGCCGACATGACCGAAATAGAAGATCTCTCCGCCGACGCCGGGGCGAGACTGGCGGCGGCGGCGAGCCTGCGCAGCTTCATGCGGCTCACGCTGGCGCAGCGCAGCGCCGTGATCCTGGTCGATGTGCTCGGCCTCAGCTTGCATGAGACCTGCGAGGTGACGGGCGCGACTTTAGCCGCCACCAAGGCGGCACTGCATCGCGGCCGGGCGGAACTGAAGGCGCTGGCATCGGCACCGGACGACGTGGCGGTGCCGATGCTCGATCCCGAAGAAGAGCGCCGGCTGCGCCGCTACATCGACCTGTTCAATGAACGCGACTTCGACGGGGTCAGGACGCTGATCGCCGAGGACATCCAGGTCGACGTCCTCAATTGCGCCCGCCTCAACGGCAAGAAGGAAGCCTCGACCTATTTCGGCAATTACGACCGCCTCGGCGACTGGGCCGTGTCGCTCGGCTTCGTCGACGGCCAGCCGGCGATACTGATCCGCAACCCGCAGGCGCACGATGCGGTACGCGGCTTCATGCTGATCGACTGGCGCGGCGATGAGGTCGTGCGCATCCGCGATTTCCGGCACGTCCCTTATTGTGTCGCCGAGGCTGACATCCTGTTCGTCCCAAGCGAGCGGGCATGACGCCGACACCGCGCTAACACTGCTTTTCTGTTCCCACGACCGGACCGAGTTTCCCTCCGGCTCGAGCGGCTGTACGCGTTCTCGAACCGCGTGTTCGCCGTTCTCATCACCGTGCCGGAGCTTCGCCCGCCGGAAATCCCGACCTTCGCCGCGCCGCTCGGACTGTGGCCGACCTCATGCCGCGCTGTGGCAGGCCAGCTACCGTCAACATAGATGTTTCAAACATCAATCCTTGACGATAGAACATTTTAATGTAGGCTACAGCACCGACACCTCATATCTCAGAACTGAACGAGAGAGTCGTCGGTGATAACCGCACCGCAATTGCGCGCCGCTCGGTCGCTGCTCGGCATCGATCAGCGCCGGCTTGCCGAATTGTGCGGACTGTCGGTGCCGACGATCCAGCGCATGGAAGCGAGCGGCTCGATCATCCGCGGCAATGTCGATTCGCTGATGAAGCTGATCGCGGCGCTCGAGATCGCCGGCATCGAGCTGATTGGGGAAGGCGCGGTCAGCCAGGGCGGCGGACGCGGCGTGCGGCTGAAGGCCGGGTTCGATCCGGCCAAGGCATCCGAAGCCCATGGCGACGGGGCCGAACGAAGCGGGAGCCAGCCGTGAATTCGACGGTCGCGCTTCTGCTGTGCGGCCCTGCCGCGCTTCTGACAACAGCTATACTGGGCGCAGCCGCCGGCCGGCACACTGCCGCGACGCGGCTGGTCTATGGCGCCGCGTTTGTCATTTCAGCTGCCGTGCTAGCGATCGTCGCCGGCCATCTCGCCAGCAACCCCGGCGAGGCGCCCGCCATCGCTTTGCCGCTCGGCCTGCCGTGGACGGGCGCCCGGTTCCGCCTCGACAGCCTGTCGGCGTTCTTCCTCGTCGTTGTCAATCTGGGCGGCGCCGTCACCAGCCTTTATGCTCTTGGCTACGGCCGGCACGAATCCGCGCCGCATCGCGTGCTGCCGTTCTATCCGGCGTTCCTGGCCGGCATGAACCTCGTCGTGCTGGCCGACGACGCCTTCAGCTTCCTTCTGTCCTGGGAGTTCATGTCGCTCGCCTCCTGGGCGCTGGTCATGGCGCATCATCGCGACGACGCCAACCGGCGCGCCGGCACCATCTACCTGGTGATGGCGAGCTTCGGCACGATGGCGCTGCTGCTTGCCTTCGGCCTGCTGGCAGGACCGGCGGGGACCTATGCGTTCGACGCGATGCGGGCTGCGCACCCAGGCCCGCTCGCGGCAGGCGCGGTGCTGGGTCTCATGCTGCTCGGCGCCGGCTCCAAGGCCGGCCTCGTGCCGCTGCATGCCTGGCTGCCGCTTGCCCATCCGGCAGCACCCAGCCACGTATCGGCGCTGATGAGCGGCATCATGACCAAGGTCGCCATCTACGGCTTCATCCGCGTGGTGTTCGACCTGCTTGGCGAACCGGCATGGTGGTCGGGCATTGTTGTGCTTCTCATCGGCGGTGTGACGGCGGTGCTCGGCATCCTGCACGCGCTGATGGAAAACGACCTGAAGCGGCTGCTCGCCTATTCGACCATCGAAAATATCGGCGTCATCTTCGCCGGTCTCGGGCTCGCGCTCGCCTTCAAGGCGAACGCCATGCCGTCGGCGGCGGCGCTGGCCCTCACGGCGGCGCTTTTCCATGTGCTCAACCATTCCTTCTTCAAGAGCCTGCTGTTCTTCGGCGCAGGCGCGGTGCTGACGGCGACCGGCGAACGCGACATGGAAAAGCTCGGCGGCCTCATCCATCGCCTGCCGGTCACCAGCTTCGTCTTCCTCATCGGCTGCGTCTCGATCTCGGCGCTGCCGCCCTTCAACGGCTTCGCCTCCGAATGGCTGGTCTTCCAGGCCATATTGCGCAGCCCCGAGCTGCCGCAGTGGGGGCTGAAGGTCATCGTTCCCGCGGTCGGCGGCCTGCTGGCGCTTTCGGCGGCTTTGGCCGCGGCCTGCTTCGTCAAGGCATTCGGCATCACCTTCCTTGGCCGGGCGCGGTCGGCGGCGGTGGAACGGGCGCATGAGGTCGACCGCTGGTCGCTGGCGGCGATGGCCGTGCTTGCCGCTTTCTGCCTGCTCGCAGGCATCCTGCCAGGCCTCGTCATCGACGGCCTGTCGCCGGTGACGCTGTCGCTTATCGGCGACCGCATGCCGGTGCAGATGGCTGAGCCCTGGCTGTCGATCGTGCCGATCGCCGAGAGCCGCAGCTCCTATAACGGCCTGCTGGTGTTCGGCTTCATCGCCATGTCGGCGTCACTCGCGGCCTTCTTCGTTCACCGCTTCGCCTCGCATGCGCTGCGCCGGGGCATTGCATGGGGGTGCGGTTTCGCGGACGCGGTGCCGGCGGCACAATACACCGCCGTCAGCTTCGCGCAGCCTATTCGCCGCGTCTTCGGCAGCTTCGCGTTCCGCGCCCGCGAGACGGTGGACATGCCGGCGCCGGGCTCGCTCGATCCGGCGCGCCTCAAGGTGGATATGCATGACGTGGCCTGGGAGATATTCTACCAGCCGATCGCCGGCGCGATCGATTTCGCCACCGAGCGGCTGAACCACCTGCAGTTCCTGACCATCCGCCGCTACCTGACGCTGGTCTTCCTCTACCTCGTCATTCTGCTCCTGGTGCTTGCGCTATGGCCTTGATGCTCGAGCTGGCCGTGCAGGGCGTGCAGATGTTTTCGGTGCTGTTGCTGGCGCCGCTGCTGATCGGCTTCGTGCGCAAGGTGAAGGCGAGGCTTGTGCGGCGGCAGGGGCCGCCGGTGGTCCAGCCCTATCGCGATCTCGTCAGGCTGATGCGCAAGGAGGTCGTGCTGGCCGACAACGCGTCCTGGCTGTTTCGCGTGACGCCCTATCTGATCTTCGCCGCCACCTGGGTCGCGGCGGCGCTGGTTCCAACCTTCGCCTCCGGCCTTGAGTTCAGCTGGGCCGCCGATCTCATCGTCATCGTGGCGCTGCTCGGCAGCGCGCGCTTCTTCCAGGCGCTGGCTGGAATGGATGTCGGCACCAGCTTCGGCGGCATCGGCGCGAGTCGCGAGGTGATGATCGCCTCGCTCGCCGAACCGGCGATGCTGCTCATCGTGTTCAGCCTGGCGCTGGTGGCCGGCGCCACGCAGCTTTCGACGGTCGCCGCCTTCATGGGTTCGCCTGAGGTCGGACTGCGGGTGTCGCTCGGCATGTCGCTGATCGCACTGGTGATGGTGGCGATCGCCGAGAATGCGCGCATACCGGTCGACAATCCCGCCACGCATCTGGAGCTCACCATGGTGCATGAGGCGATGATCCTGGAATATTCCGGCCGCCATCTGGCGATGATCGAGCTCGCCAGCTTCATCAAGCTGCTGCTCTACATGTCGCTGATCTCCTGCGTCTTCCTGCCCTGGGGGTTGGCGAGCGCCGGGGCGGGGCCGCAATCGCTGGCCATCGGCGCCGCCGCCTATCTCGGCAAGCTCGCCGTGCTCGCCGTCCTGCTTGCCGTGTTCGAGACGGCCGTCGCCAAGATGCGCGTCTTCCGCGTGCCGGATTTCCTGGGCGCAGCACTGATGCTGGCGCTGCTCGGCACGCTCCTGCTGTTCGTCTCGCGGAGCCTGTGATGAACGGGATCACCTTCGACATCGCCCATCTGCTCGCCGGCAGCCTGGTGCTGATCTCTTTCATGATGCTCTACCAGGACCGGTTGTTCGCGCTGATCAACGTCTTTGCCCTGCACGCGGTCGTGCTCGCGCTGTCGGTGGCATGGCAGGCCTATATCCAGGACGCGCACCACCTCTACATCACCGCGGCGATCGCGCTGGTCTTCAAGGCGATTGTCATTCCCGTCGGTCTGCATCGCATCATCCAGCGGCTCGGCATCCATCGCGACATCGAGACCGCCGTCGGCATCGGCCCGACCATGCTCGCCGGCATCGGGCTGGTGACGCTTTCCATGGTGCTGATGCTGAGGGTGACGCCCGAGGCCGACCCGCTCGCCCGCGAGGATCTCGCCTTCGCGCTGTCGATCATCCTGCTGGGGCTGCTGGTGATGGTGACGAGGCGCAACGCCGTCAGCCAGGTCGTCGGCTTCATGTCGCTGGAGAACGGTCTGGTGCTGGCCGCCACCGGCGCCAAGGGCATGCCGCTGGTGGTCGAGATCAGCGTCGCTTTCTCGATCCTGATCGCCTTCATCGTCATCGGCGTCTTCCTGTTCCGCATCCGCGAGCGGTTCGATACGGTCGATGTCGGCGCGCTCGACGACTACCGGGGAGAACGCCGGTGAGCGGGTTTTCCTTCGACGCCGTGGCCGCGATCCTTTTCATTCCGGCGGGCGCCGCGGCCATTCTGGCGGCATTTCCGAACTACCGAATGGCGGCGATCGTCAACGTGATCGCGAGCCTGCTCACCTTGCTCGCCGCGCTGTCGCTGTTCGTCACCGACCGGCCGGCGCCGGGGCAATATCTTATCGTCGACGATCTCAACATCGTCTTCATCGTGCTCAACACATTCGTCGGCTTCACCACCAGCGTGTTCAGCGCGTCCTATATCGCGCATGAGCTGGAGACCGGCCGGCTGACCGCGCCGAACCTCAGATTCTACCACGCGATGTACCAGATCATGATGTTCGGCATGAATCTCGCCTTCGTGTCGAACAATATCGGCCTGATGTGGGTCGCGGTGGAGCTCGCCACGCTGACCACCGTGCTGATGGTCGGCATCTATCGCACGCATGAGGCGCTGGAAGCGGCGTGGAAATATTTCATCCTCGGCAGCGTCGGCATCGCGCTTGCGCTGTTCGGCACCATCCTCGTCTACATGGCCGCCCAGCCGGTCGTCGGCGAGGGCACCAACGCCA
Source organism: Mesorhizobium sp. B1-1-5 (assembly GCF_006443065.1). Classification (NCBI taxonomy): domain Bacteria; kingdom Pseudomonadati; phylum Pseudomonadota; class Alphaproteobacteria; order Hyphomicrobiales; family Phyllobacteriaceae; genus Mesorhizobium; species Mesorhizobium sp. B1-1-5. The sequence goes on from NZ_VFWS01000024.1 coordinate 17,233, forward strand.
TGGGCTGGTCGGTGCTGATCGAAAAGGCGGCGCATTTCGATCCGGCCCTGCTCAGCGTCGCCTTCATCTTCCTGCTGCTCGGCTACGGCACCAAGGTCGGCCTTGCCCCCTTGCATGCCTGGCTGCCCGACGCGCATGCCGAGGGCCCGACGCCGATCTCGGCGGTGCTGTCGGGCCTGCTGCTCAACGTCGCGCTCTATGCCGTGCTGCGCTTCAAGCTCCTGCTCGCGGCGAGCCCGCAGGCGATCGGCCCCGGACCGCTGATGGTCACGATGGGGCTGACCTCGCTGATCTTCGCGGCCTTCATGCTCTACCGCCGCCGCGACATCAAACGCCTGTTCGCCTATTCCTCGATCGAGCATATGGGCATCATCGTCTTCGCCTTCGGCATGGGCGGCCCGCTCGCCAACTTCGCCGGCCTGCTGCACATGGTCATGCACAGCCTGACCAAGTCGGCGATCTTCTTCGCCGTCGGCCATATCGCGCAGGTCAAGGGCACGCAGCGTATCTCCGAGATCAGGGGCTTGACCGAAAGCCATCCGGGGCTTGGCTGGGCGCTCGTCATCGGCGTCGTAGCGATAGCCGGCCTGCCGCCGCTCGGCATCTTCATGAGCGAGTTCCTGGTCGTCAGCTCGACCTTCGCCAGGCATCCGTGGCTGGCTATCCCGCTGGTGTTCGGGCTGCTGATCGCCTTCGGGGCGCTGCTGCTGCGGCTGACAGGGCTTGCCTTCGGCGAGCCGCGCGGGGGCATGGCACCGGTCGAGGCATCCTACGTGCCGATGTACTCGCACCTCGCCCTGGTGTTCGCTGCCGGCATCTATCTGCCGGGGCCGCTGGTGGCATGGTTCCAGCACGTCGCCGGGATATTGGGGTGATGCGCATGGCGAGGAAGAACATGCCCGCGCTCGCCGATCTCATCGGAGCCGGCCGCCTGATCGAGCATCACGTCCCCTGGCCGCGCGCCGTGGTTGCCCCGAAAGTCTGGAACCTTGCCGTCGAGCAACTCGCCAATGGCCACTGGAGCCTGCTCGGCCTGTGGGGAGAGCCGGAGAAGATGCACATGGCGCTTCTCGACGAGGCACTCGACGTCGGCGTCATCAGCCTGGATTGCCGCGGCGGCCGCTACCCGTCGGTCGGCCAATATCATCCGCCCGCCTTGCGGCTGGAACGCGCCGCCGCGGACCTGTTCGGGCTGGCGCCGCAGGGCCTGCCCGATACCCGCCGCTGGCTCGACCACGGCCAATGGGGAGTCTCGCATCCGCTGGCTGCGCAGCCCGGCGGGCCGGCAGCCGCCGCCTCCTACCGGTTCCTCGCGGCGGAAGGCGAGAGCCTGCACCAGATCGCGGTCGGCCCGGTGCATGCCGGCATCATCGAGCCGGGGCATTTCCGCTTCACGGCCGGCGGCGAAACGGTGGTGCGGCTGGAGGAGCGGCTGGGCTATGCGCACAAGGGCATCGAAGGCCTGATGGCCGGCGCATCGGCGGATCGCGCGGCCGGGCTGGCGGGCCGGACCTCGGGCGACAGCACGGTGGCCTACTCGCTGGCCTTCGCCCGGGCCGTCGAAGCCGCGCTCGGCATCACGCCGCCGCCGCGCGCGATATGGCTGCGCGCGCTGATGGCCGAGCTGGAGCGCCTTGCCAACCATCTCGGCGACATCGGCGCGATCTGCAACGACGCCGCCTTCGCGATCATGCATGCGCATTGCGGCTTGCTGCGCGAACGCGTGCTGCGCGCCGCCGACGCCGCCTTCGGCCATCGCCTGATGCGCGACCGCATCCTGCCCGGCGGCACGGCAAGCGATCTGAGCGAGGCGGGAGCGAGCGCCATCCGGTCGCTGGTCGCGGAGATCGGGCAGCGCTTCCCGCATCTGGTCGAGCTCTACGACAACACCGCCTCGCTGCAGGACCGCACGGTGGCGACCGGCCGGCTCACGGTCGAGCTTGCCCGCCAATATGCCGCCGGCGGCTATGTCGGGCGCGCCTCCGGCCGCGATTTCGATGCACGGCGCACGCCGGGCTATGCGCCCTACGACCAACTCGCCTTCGATGTGCCGGTGCTGCAGGAGGGCGACGTCAACGCGCGCGTCTGGATCCGCGTGCGCGAAGTCGAGCAGAGCGTGTCGCTGGTCGAGCAAATCCTGGCGCGCCTGCCCGCCGGGCCGATCGGCGTCGCCACAGCGGGCGATGTTGCGGATGGGCCGCGCGAGGGCATGACGCTGGTCGAGGGTTTCCGCGGCGATATCCTGGTCTGGCTGCGCATCGGCGAGGGCGGCTTGGTCGAGCGCTGCCACCTGCGCGACCCTTCTTGGTTCCAGTGGCCGCTGCTTGAAGCGGCGATCGAGGGCAACATCGTCGCCGACTTCCCGATCTGCAACAAATCGTTCAACTGCTCCTATTCCGGCCACGACCTCTAGAACCATGCGCAAGCTGCTTTTCGAAAGCCTGATCCGTCCGCCCCTGACTGAGCGACCGCCGCAAGTCAGCGACGCGGCGGTGGACGAACTGGCGCGCTCGCTCGATGCAGTTGCCCGCAGGCGGCTCGGCCGGAGCCTGTCGATCCGCGCGGTCGACGCCGGTTCCTGCAATGGCTGCGAGCTCGAGATGCATGCGCTCAACAATGCCTTCTACGACATCGAGCGCTTCGGCTTCCGCTTCGTCGCCTCGCCGCGCCATGCCGACGTGCTGATGGTTACCGGGCCGGTCACCAAGAACATGCGCGAGGCGCTGAAGCGGACCTTCGACGCAATGCCGAGCCCGAAATGGGTGGTAGCGCTGGGCGGCTGCGCCAAGGACGGCGGCTGTTTTGCCGGCAGCTACGCGGTCGTCGGCGGCGTGTCGGACGTGGTGCCTGTCGACCTGCACATTCCAGGCTGCCCGCCGCCGCCGATCGATATCCTCAAGGGATTGATCGCCTTGCTTGACGGAGCGAACGGAGGGGCGGGCCTCGCCAAGAGCTGAGAAGCAGGAAGCGAGGCCGCGTTACGCATTGTGCGCAAGCTTGCCCATCCGCGTTTGGATCGGACAGGTGCCGATCTCACGAGAAGAGTTCGCCGGCCTTCTCGAACAGCGAATCGAGCTCGTCCGACGCCTGCGAATCGAACAGTGTATCAAGCGTTTCACGAACCATACGGCTTTCCTCGATCAAGCGCTCGATTTCCCGCGCGTCGAGAAGCCGATTGAAGCGACAGCTGACAGTGTCCGACGTACGATTCACGGTGTAACAACCGATTAGTTCCGCCGCATCTTGTCCCAACTGGAGGTAAAAAAAATCCGGCGTCGCGATACTACCCACAAAGAGGGATGCCCCGCCCTCGGAAATATCGCGCAAATCGAAAGTCGCTTCCGTCACCTCCTTTAGCCCGTGTGTCGGGAAAACCATCCGGACCGCGAGACTGATGCTCCGCCTGGCCCATCGCCGCCTTTCTGCTCCGGCCGGATCGTTCACGGGCAGTCCTTCCAATGATGGACCAGACGCCAGATGGTGACCGTGCCTAGGATTGCAAGCAACGCGACGAATGCTGAAATGTTCAGCAAGACCTTGAAATGCATCGGTAACGGGGCGCGCCGCATGCAATCCTCCAAGACCTGGCTGGACTGCAGATGTGGCGGCACATGCCGAGGTCCAGGTCCGTAACGATTCTATAGAGCGTATAGCTATCAGGGAGTCTTTAAAGATTTCCTAGTGTCCACCAAGACTTCAACCCGAGAAGAGGACACGGATCGTTGAACCGCATCGCGCGAGTAAGTAGTCGATTTTAATGCCGAGACAAAGCATCAGGCTCAGGCCGGCAAGATACGCGCCGGCCCCAGCCTGAGAACAGGAGTTGTGCTGCTGTCTCCGCCAAGATCGGCAACACAGGCGTAACAATAGCAGGCCAGGGGAGGGCCATTTTTACGGAGATCATCACAATCTCTCACGCCAAGAACCATGACTTCGAGTGGCGGAACGAGAGCTCACGTCTGTCAGGCGATCCCCGTGCTTGGCGGCGAACGCGTTGACCTCGACAGATTCTGGAACGGATTCGCGGGGACGCCGGCAGAATTCGACGAGGCGACCCGTCAGCACTACGCGATCTTTATGCAACGGCCTGGAGCCATGCGCGCTGACATCGCTCAGTTCGGCAGGCGCGGCGCCAATCATCGGCTAGCGAGAACGTTCGGGCTTGTCACGGCAGCGGCGCCTTGAAAAAGGCGGCACGCCTCCAAGCGGCGGCATCAAAGTGCGGCGCATCTCAAATCCGCCGCAAAGGCAAATCAACTGGCCCATCATCGTCAGCCAATTGTCTTTTCGCCAATCACGGCATAGTGCGAGCCGTCACGAGCTCGTGGGTCCTCCAATGTCTCTGAATGAAGCAAGCAAGCCCGCCAAGAAAAACGCGCCCAAAGCCAAAACAGTGACGGAACCGCCACCGCGCGACCAGATCCTGATCGGCCCCGATTTCATCCATAAGGGCGAGCCGCATGAGAGGCTCGACCGCTTCTTCGGCGATCTGGCGAGCCGCTTCGACGCAGCACCGGCGGTGATTTCCGGCGGCCGGCCCTGGTCGTACCGCGAGCTGAACAGCCGGGCCAACCAGTTCGCGCATCTGCTGATCGAGCGCGGCGTGAGGCCAGGCGACAGGGTGGGCCTTTTGCTGGACCGCTCGGCCGAGACCTATATCGCTATCCTTGCCGTGATGAAGGCCGGGGCGGCCTTCGTCCCTTTAGCCACCGCCTTCCCCGAAGATCGCATGGTGATGATTATCGAGGACGCCAATGTCACGATGGTGATCAGCGTCTCCGGTTATGCCGCGCGCGTGGCGCGCCTGCCGGTTCCGCATATCTCGATCGACTCGGCGGAATCCGAAATCGCTCTCAAGCCGGAAACGGCGCCCCTGCCGGAAGGCAGCCAGGACCAGACCTGCTACATTCTCTACACCTCCGGCACCACGGGCAAGCCGAAAGGCGTGGTCATCACGCATCAGAGCTTCTGCAACTTCATCCGCGTCGCCGCGGCATCCTACGGCTATCAGCCGGGCGACCGCGTGTACCAGGGCATGACCATCGCCTTCGACTTCTCCTCGGAGGAGATCTGGGTGCCCTTTGCCGCCGGCGCCACCGTCGTGCCGGCGCCCGGCCAGCAGCCCCTCGTGGGCGAGGAGCTGGCCAGCTTCCTGCGCGAGCATCACATCACCTGCATGGCCTGCAGCCCGACGCTTTTGTCGTCGATCGAGAGCGACGCGCCCAGCCTGCGCACGATCCTGGTCGGCGGCGAAGCCTGCTCGCAAAAGCTCGTGGTGCGCTGGGCGAAGCCCGGCCGCCAGATCCTGAACACCTATGGCCCGACCGAGGCGACGGTCACCGCCACCATGGGCTTGCTGACACCGGACGAACCGGTGACCATCGGCAGGCCGCTGCCCACCTATTCGATAGCCATTCTCGACCCCGAAAAGCCGAAGGTGCTGACCGGCGACCAGCTGGGCGAGGTCTGCATCGGCGGCATGGGCGTGGCAGTAGGCTATCTCAACCGGCCGGAGCTCACCGAGCAGCGATTCATCAAGGATTTCATCGGCCTGCCGAACAATCCCGGCGGCCGCATCTACCGGACGGGCGACCTCGGCCGCATCAACGACAAGGGCGAGATCGAATATCACGGCCGCATCGACACGCAGGTGAAAATCCGCGGCTACCGCATCGAGCTGGGCGAGATCGAGGCCGTGCTGCTGGAACAGCCGGGCATCGCGCAGGCGGCGGTCACGACGTGGGAGATCGAGCCCGAGCGCACGGAACTGGTCGCCTATTACGCCCCCAGGAGCGGAGGCGACAGTGTGGATCGCACCATGCTCGTGCGCGAACTCAAGCAGCGGCTGCCCGACTATATGGTTCCGGCCTATCTGGAGCAGCTGCCCGCGATCCCGATGACCGTCTCCAACAAGGTCGACCTGAGGAAGCTGCCAAAGCCGACCAGCGCGCGCGTCGCGGCCGGCCATGCGATGATCGACCCGCGCAACGAGGACGAGAGGTTCCTGGTCGACACGCTGCAGGATGTGCTGAAATTCGAGGACATCTCCATCGAAGACCACTTCTTCGACGACCTCGGCGCGAACTCGCTGTTGATGGCGAGGTTCTGCGCGCGCATCCGCTCCCGTAAGGCCTGGTCGACGACCTCGATGCGCGACGTCTACCTGCATCCCACGGTCGCGAAGCTCGCCGAGCACCTGCGTGCGCCGCATATGGCCGCGGTTGCGGCGAGCGAGCCGATGCTGACGCATCGGGCTTCCAGCTTTGCCTATTGGAGCACGGGATTTGGGCAGCTCATGTTCTACGCGCTCTACAGCTATGGCTCGCTCTGGGCGATCAATGACGGGCTCAACTGGGTCTATGACGCGCTGGACGACCCGGTGCAGCTCTATCTGCGCTGCGTTCTCTTGTCCGCCAGCGTCTTCTTCGGGCTCAGCGGCTTTGCCATCATCGCCAAATGGCTGCTGGTCGGCCGCTGGAAGGCCGAGACGTTCCCGATCTGGGGCTGGCGTTATTATCGCTTCTGGGTCGTCAAGACGCTGGTCCGCAGCGCACCGGTGGTGCTGTTCCGCGGCAGCCCGCTATACAGCCTCTATTTGCGCCTGCTCGGTGCCCGGCTCGGCAACCGCACCGTCATCGAGTGCCGCTCCGTTCCGGTCTGCACCGACCTGATCAGCATCGGCGACAACTCGATCCTGCGCAAGGATACCATGATCCTGGGCTTCCGCGCCCAGGCGGGCTACATCCACACCGGTCCGCTCGACATCGGCCACAACGCTTTCGTCGGCGTCGGCTCAACGTTGGACATCGACACCCGCATCGGCGACGGCGCCCAGCTGGGCCACGCTTCGTCGCTGCATCGCGGACAGGCGATCCCTGCCGGCGAGCGCTGGCACGGATCGCCGGCGATTCCGACCGAGGCGGACTATTGCACGGTTCCCAACGTGCCGCTGTCGCACGCGCGCCGGATCATCTACGAGGCGATCCAGCTCTTCATCCTCTTCGCCATCGTCACGCCGTTCCCGCTTCTGTTCCACACCTACTGGGAGAATGTCGGCGACGACTATCAGGAGACCATCGGCATCGTGGCGATCGGCACCACGGTGACGCTGGCGGGCTTCATCATCGGCGGCGTGCTGCTGGCGGCCATCGTGCCGCGGCTGTTCAACCTCATGCTGAAGCCCGGCCGAGACTATTCGCTCTACGGCTTCCACTACTGGCTGCAATCGATGCTGGAGCTGGTCAGCAACGTGCGACTGCTGAACGTGCTGTTCGGCGACAGCTCGGCCATCGTCTACTATCTGCGCGCCATCGGCTGGCGGCTAAACAAGGTGAACCAGACCGGGTCGAATTTCGGCACCAACCAGCGGCATGAAAACCCGCAGCTCAGCGAGATCGGTTCGGAAACGATGGTGTCCGACGGCCTGTTCATGGTCAACATGCAGAAGTCCGCCAATTCCTTCCGCCTCGAGCACACGCGGATCGGCGAGCGCAACTTCTTCGGCAACAACATCATCTATTCGCCGGATTCCCGCACCGGCGACAATTGCCTGCTCGGAACCAAGGTGCATGTACCGGTCGATGGTCCCGTGCGCGAGAATGTCGGGCTGCTTGGGTCGCCGCCCTTCGAAATCCCGCGCATGGTCAACCGCGACAAGGAGCTTCTCGGATTGATCTCCGACAAGGAGCGCCACCGCCGGCTGCCGCTGAAGAACCTCCACAATCTGGTCACCGCATTGCTGTTCTTGGCTGCGCAGTGGCTGATCCTGTTCCTGACGCTCGCCATCTGGGACAGGGCGCTCAACTACTATAACGATTGGGAGCAGACGGCGCTGTTCGTGGCGGTGGTGCTGACCACGGCGATCGGCATTCCGTTCTACGTCTTCCTGGAGCGTGTCAGCCTCGGTTTCCGCCGGCTGAAGCCCAGGATGGCCACGATCTACGACCCGGTCTTCTGGCGGCACGAACGCCATTGGAAACTGTCCGATTCGCCGATCATGGGCCTGTTCACCGGCACCCCGTTCAGGCCGCTGATCCTGCGTCTGGTGGGCGTGAAGGTCGGGCGGCGCGTCTATGATGGGGGAAGCATCATCACCGAGCGGTCGCTGGTGGAGATCGGCGACGATGCGACGCTCAACGAGGGCTGCGTCATCCAAGCGCATTCGCTGGAGGAAGGCGCGTTCAAGTCCGACTACATCCGCATCGGCAATGGCTGCACGCTCGCCCCCGCCGCCTTCGTCCACTACGCCGTGGCAATGGGCGAGGGATCCGTGGCGGACCTCGATTGCTTCGTCATGAAGGGCGAAGTGCTGGAGCCCAACACCGTGTGGCGCGGCAACCCGGCGAAGCTCTATGGCGTGGTGACGCCGATCGACGCGCGCGCAATCAAGATCGGGCAGAAACAGTGAAACGTTCCGCCCAAGCGTGGACTGGCGACCGCCTGGTTGTCCTGCGGCCCGTCGGCGAAGATAACCGGGCGGCGATCCTGGCGCTCGAGCTGACGCCCGAGCAGCAGGGCCTCGTCGCCTCGAATGCAGACTCGCTGCAAGAGGCCGGGGAGGATGACGAGGCTCTCGCACGCGCTGTAGTCGCGGCCGGGCGCGTCGTCGGATTCCTGATGTACAGCGCTCCGGAGGACGATGACGAGGCGATCATCTATCGTTTCATGATCGACCGCCGCGAACAGGGCAAGGGCCTCGGCAGTGCCGCGGTTGCCGGGGCACTGGAGGAGATCGCGCAGCTCGGCCACATACGCCGCGTCTCGATCTGCTACGAACCGGACAACGAGGCGGCGCGCCGGCTCTATGCCGGCTTCGGTTTCGTCGAGACGGGACTGGACGAGGATGGCGAGATGATTGCCGTGCTCGAATTGAGCAGCAAGTGATCACACGGCCGGACGACGCGCGACCGGACATCGAGAGCGCCGTCGAGCAGGTGCTGGCCGGCCTCGCGCCGCCCGGCCTCGTCACCGGCTGCCGTCTCGTTCGTGCCGGCGACGAACAATACCTACTGCCGGCGGAAGGCGCTTCCATCGCCACGCGCGAACAAAGGGCGCGTGCCGCCACTGGAGCGGGCCGTCGGGTCGCGCACGAATTGCTGCGGCGGCTGAGATGTGCGGATCTCGCCGTCTTGCGGGGCCAATTGGGAAACCCGATCTGGCCTGGAGGTATCGTCGGTTCAATCGCGCATGACGACGAGCTTGCCGTGGCGGTCGCCGCGCGATCCGACGCGATGAGAAGCGTGGGCGTCGACATCGAGCCTGCCCTGCCCCTGCCGCACGACCTCCGAGACATGGTGGCAACGCCGCAAGACCGCCTGGGCGATCTTGATTCCGGTATAGGCAGCCGCATTCTGTTTGCGATCAAGGAGGCGGTCTACAAGGCCTCGTTTCCGCTCGACGGCCGGGTGCTGGGCTTTGAGGACATCGCCGTCGATCTCACCTCCGGCGAGGCGGTCACTCCATCCGGCAATCGGTTGACCGTGCGCTTCACCATCTCGCCCAGAATCCTGGCGCTGGCTTACCCGGCATAGGCGCGCCGAGCCCGAACGACGCCAAGATCACGGATGCAGGTGCAGGCGCTTCACGCTGGCTGCCGCGAAGGTGATGAACTTTTTGACACGCGCCGCCACGAACTTCTGGGCGGGGTAGGCGAAATAGAGTCCGGTCAGGGGCGAATGCAGGGCCGGCAACACGCGCACCAGCCGTTGCTGGTCCGCGAAAAAAGCCGGCAGGAACCCGATGCCGAGCCCCATGGCGACAAAGGTTCTGACCGTCAACAGGTCATCGCAGGTCAGCTCGCCCGATAGATCAACGCCGATCTTCCGGCTGCCCATCAGCAGCGGCAGCGGGTGGGCCCAAGGCTTGCCGAATCCAATCAGGTCGTGGTGCTTGAGATCGTCGACATGAACGGGGACGCCGCGCCGGTCGAGATAGTGCTGGCTTGCGAACAATCCCGACGGCCCCGTGACGAAAGACCTGGTCACCAGACTCGAATCGCGCAGCGGGCCGACGCGGATGGCGAGGTCGACGCCTTCCGCGATCATGTCGACGATCCGGTCCGTCACGATCAGCTCGATTTTCACCATCGGGAACGTTTCGCGAAACGCGCCGATGATGGGCGGCAGCAGGCTTTGCGCGATGTCGACGGCCGCCGTGAGCCGAAGCAGGCCGTTCAGGCTTCTTGCCCCCGACATGATCGCGGCCTCGGCTGCCTCGATCTCACGAAGCCCGGCGCGGCATCGTTCAAAATAGGCCTGGCCCGCAGGCGTGACGCGGAGCTTACGGGTCGTCCGCTGGATCAGGCCGGTGCCGAGGCGCTGTTCCAGCGCCGCCACCTTCGCGCTCACGGTGCTAGCGGGCATGCGGAGCCTTCGGGCAGCCGCGGCAAAACTGCCTGCCTCCAGCACCTGGACAAAGACGCTGATCTCGTCGACGCGCATGCCAACTATTATGCAGAATCATGCATGATGATTCTAGATTGTACCGTCTTGTGGCGAAACAGTTTCCGCAATCTGCTTTCGATATCGGAAGACAGCGCCAGGGAGCTGAACAATGAGACCGCCGATCAATGCCGACAGCGAACCGATCGACCCGCGCGTCCGCGTCGGGCATGTTCATCTGAAGGTCGCCGATCTTGAGCGATCGCTCGCTTCCTATTGCGGTGTGCTTGGCTTTGGCCTGCAAGGGCTGCTTGAAGACGAGGCCGCGTTCCTCGCGGCCGGCGGCTATCACCATCACCTCGCGATCAACACTTGGGAAAGCCGGGGCGGTTCGCCGCCGCCCGAAGGATCGACCGGCCTCCATCACATTGCCTTCGTCTATCCGACGCGAGCCGCGCTCGGCCGCGCGTTCCGCCGCCTTCGCGCCGCGGGCGTGCAACTCATCGGCGCCAGCGACCACGGTGGCACGGAGGCGATCTATCTCCGCGATCCGGACGATAACGGCGTCGAGCTCTACTGGGATAGACCCGAGAAGGAATGGCCGCGCAACGCCGATGGCTCGTTGAAGATCGTCAGCAATTCCCTCGATGTCGAGAATCTGGCCAGCGAGGGATCGTCCGTGCCGCCGGATGGGGAAAGATAAGTCTGCGGCTTGTCGTGCCGAGAGGTATGGCGCTGGCGCAACGAAGGTCCGCTTTGCGCCGCCACGAGCGGTTATCGTAACTCGGCTCTCAGGCTCTCCAACGCAGGTGCAGCACACCGGACGAGCGCGGATATGTGTCCTTCGGGCTGCATGAACAATGTTCCGTGACGTAGGCCCGCGGCAAGAGCCCGCGCGGCCTCGGCAGGCATAATCTGGTCGTGCGCGCCGTGATAAATGCGGACGGGAAGGTCGATTTGGTCCAGGTCAAAGCCCCACGGATGCGCCAGGGCGATGGCCTGGTCCTGGTTGGCGCGTGGCCCCTGAATGTAGCCTTCGGCGACGGCAGCGGCAAAGGCCCGGCGCACCGCCTCATCCTGCAGCGCAGCGCGTTCGCCGACGCCGAGTCGCTCGGCATTGTGGGCGAGCATGTCCGCCAGTTGAGCAGGACGCGCATGAGCGATGCCACGCAGGCTGAACGAAAGAAGCGGGCACAAGAGAGCATCAGGCGTAATCTGAAGGATCTGCCATGCGAGCCGCGTGATGCCGGTATTGGCAGTTGCAAGAACGGTCGCCGGCGCCACCGGCGAGATCAGCACACAGCGGACCACCTGGTCGGGTGTCGCTGCGGCGCAAGCGAGTGCAAATGCCGCGCCGGCGGAAAACCCAAGAACCGAATAGCGCCGGATCGCCATCATATCGGCAACCTCGTCGACTGTTGCCGGCCATTGCATGATCCCGAAGCGGTGCACAGGCGAGGACTTGCCGATACCGGGCCGGTCGAGCGCGATGAGCCGCACGCCTGCTTCGGCGGCCTGATCCTCGATCAGCTTCACTTCCAGGCGACTCGAGGGAAACCCGTGCATGTAGAACACGGCTGAACCGTTGGGCTTCCCTGTCTCGAAAACTCCCACGCGTCGCCCTGATGCGAGTTGCAGAACCTGCTCAGCCATCGCTAGGCCTCGGCCGCGTGTTCCTCGCGCGCAGCCTCCCAGACCTCGCGGGCGGCATCCGCGTTCATGACGCCGATCGCGAGCCCGACGATCGCGTCGGGCCAGACGGAGCCCGTCCACGCCGTAACAAACCCGGTGATGATGATAGCGACATTGGCGACCGCGTCGTTGCGGGCGGAAAGGAACGCCGCCTTGGTGAGACTCCCCTTGTGATGGCGGAAACGGACAAGAATGAACGCGCATGCCAGATTGACGATAAGAGCGCCCGAGCCGGCAAGCGAGAGGGGCACGGGCTCGGGCGGAACGGGATGCGAGAATTTGAGCCAGATCGCCCAGAGCGTCGCCAGCGCGGGTATCATCAGCACGATGGCCAGACCCATGCCAAGGCGCGCGCGGGACCTGAGGCTCCAGGCCATGCCGAGGAAGATCAGGAGGTTGACCGACGTATCCTCAAGGAAATCGATGCTGTCGGCGAACAGGGAGACGGAACCGATCGACAGCGCAACTGCGAACTCGACTCCGAAATACGCAAGATTGAGGAGCGCCACGATCAGCACGGCGCGCCGGAGATGGCTGTCCATCATCTCCATCGAAAGCCGTGATACGCCGGGCGCAAGTTTGAGGCCACTCCTGCAGGCGAGTGCCTGATCGTGTCACGTCCGTGAGCGGGACTGGTCAACATCGGCGACTTCCAGCTTTGGATGCCCCAGCGGATGGAGGAGCTAACCAGCATATTCACTCGGGAGACGCGGCGCGTTCACCGGATCGGAAAATACCGGAAAGTCAGCGCCCGGCACCGAAATGACTGGGACTGCCGTTATTTCGCGCCGGCGGCCGAGATATATGCCGTTGCTCAAGAGACCCTCCCGGGGCCTAGTCCAGCCCAAGGCGACCCGCTAAACCGCAGGTTCTTCCAACCCGCTTCTCTGGTGCGACTTCCAAAGATAATAGCCGAGCACTGAACCGAAAAAGAAAGTATGTGCGATGAACTGCACCAGCGGACTCGATTGCAGGAACCAGGGGAATAAGGTCGGCGCTATCACATAGAAGTTGATCAGCCAGAGGGCGAGGCCGAAGAGGCTGGCTGCGCCGATAATGGCGACCGGCCCTCGCAACATTGCTGCAATTTCACCGAAGATCATCCCGTAGATGATCGCGAGCACCATATGGACAATGACGCCGGCGACACTTGCCGTCACGAGCGAATAGCCGGGATCGAGCGCGCCCGGTCCCAGCGCGATAGCACCGATCATGCGCAAAGGCATGAAGAACGCCCCTGCCCCCATCATCATCGCGGTGACGATCATTTCGAAGGCAGCAAACACGATACCTGCGACCACGCCTGCGATTGCGCCCTGCCGAAGGCCCCAACGCATGTCGCGTGGTGTCATGGGCGTGTGGATGTGTTCCCGATAGGCCATGGCTGTCACTCCTGTTTGGGGGCAACATTGCTCAAAGCAAACGGGGCAGACGCGTAGGTGTTCCCGGGGAATCGCAAAATTGACCGGCTGCTGACAGAATATCTGAGCATGCGGCGTGAAGGGTCTTCATCGTGATCCGCTCTGCCTTCGCAGCGTCGCCTGCCTGACGTCATCGCCCGTGCGGTGTGGTTGTATTTCCGCTTTCCGCCTGTGTCGCGCACCTCGCGATCTGCCGCCCTCCTCGCGGCCGGCGGCTATCACCATCACCTCGCGATCAACACTTGGGAAAGCCGGGGCGGTTCGCCACCGCCCGAAGGATCGACCCGGCCTCCATCACATTGCCTTCGTCTATCCGACGCGAGCCGCGCGCTCCGCCGCCTTCGCGCCGCGGGCGTGCAACTCATCGGCGCCAGCGATCACGGTGGTGCGGAGGCGATCTATCTCCGCGATCCGGACGATAACGGCGTCGAGCTCTACTGGGATAGGCCCGAGAAGGAATGGCCGCGCAACGCCGATGACTCGTTGAAGATCGTCAACTGTCCCCTCAATGTCGAGAACCTGGCCAGCGATGGATCGTCCGTGCCGCCGGATGGGAAAGGATAGATTTGTGGCTTGTCATGCCGAGAGGTATGGCGCTGGCGCACCCAGGCAGTGATCGAGCGTTGCCCGTCTAAGACAATCTATGGCCAAGCTGCGGATAAATCGGGAAATTCATCCAGCTGCGATCAAGAGCCGGTCGTTCGGCAACACATCCGGGAAGCGGGAGATGAAACTTGATAGGAATGGCGCGCCCGAAGAGATTCGAACTCCTGACCCCCAGATTCGTAGTCTGGTGCTCTATCCAGCTGAGCTACGGGCGCGCAACAGGCCGTGCATGACACAGGCCCCGCGATCCGGTCGAGAAGGCCGGCCGCGATGTGGAGTGTTCCCTAACGACTGAATTTGCGAAAAGCAAGCCGATCCGGCAAAAGTTTTGTCGCAGGTGGTTTTGCCGGCTTTGATCGAGGCGCGCTACCGACAAGCGGCTCCGCAGGCGGTGGTGGGCTCAAGCCGGGCGGCGCAAACCGTTGCGGGCCTGGTCGAGCCGCACCGGCTGGTCGGGAATGGTGACGGCGAAGACGGTGCGGCCGCCGATCGATTCGACCAATTCAACCGTGCCGCCATGCGCGCGGATCAGCTCGTGCGCGATCGCCAGGCCAAGCCCGGTGCCGCCGCTGCGCGCCGAGCCGCGGAAGGCGGCGAACAGGTTCTCGCGCGCCTTGGGCGGCAGGCCGGGGCCGGTGTCGGTGACGGTGATGCGGCTGACGCTGCCCTGGCGCTCGGCCGCGACCGCCAGCCGGCGCACCACCGCGCTTTCGGTGTCGGCGGCCATCGCCTGAACGGAGTTGCGGCAGAGATTGGTGAGCACCCGGAACAGCTGGTCGGAATCGGCATCGACCTCGAAGGCGTGCTCGATGGCGTTGATGAACTCGATGCCGTCCTCGATGTCAAGCAGGCCGTGCACGTCGTCGACCAGTTGGCGCAGCCGCACGCGGCGGCGCGACGGCGCCGGCTCCTGCGTGCGGCCGTAGTGAAGCACACCTTCGGAATAGGAGACGGCGCGGTCGAGGGCGCGCAGAAGTTTCGGCGCGAAGGCCTGCACGGTCGGGTCCTTCACCTGGCGCAGGCGATCCGACATCAGCTGCGCGGACGCCAGGATGTTGCGCATGTCGTGGTTGATCTTGGAGACGGCCAGGCCGAGGTCCGCGAGATGCTTCTGCTCCGACAGCATCTTCTGCAGCCGGTCCTGCATCTGCGACAGCTCGCGTTCGGCGACCCCGATCTCGTCGGCGCGGTCGGCGGGGCGGATGACGCGGCCGGGATCGTCGGGCGCCTCGGAGAAGGCCAGGATCGAACGCGTCATGGTGCGGATCGGCCCGATCATGATCAGGTCGATCGCCGCATAGACCAGCATAGCGGTGAACAGCGAGATGAGCAGCGAGACGACGGCGACGTTGCGCGAGTATCTCAGCATGGCGTCGCGCAAACGGTAGTCCGGCATGATCAGCTCGAATTCCTTGTCGCTGTCGCCGACCGGGCCGAAGACGCGCAGCATGCGCTTGCCGCCGAAGAACAGCGTGTCGAGCGCGCCAGTCATGCCGTTGATCAGGCCGACATTGGCGATGTCGATGTGCGCGTCGACCTGTGGCGGCATGTCGGCGACCACCAGAAGCCGCGAGACGCCGCCATCGCGCACGGCGATCGCCTTGGCGCCGATCGCCATCAGCACATCGTTCTGGGCGTTGTGCGACAGCGAGTTGGGCTCGCCCTGCAACAGCACGATCGACACGGCGGCGGCCGTGCTGAGGCGCTCCTTCAGCCAGTTGACCCGGTAGCTGGCGATCCAGGGGAGGAAGATCAGGATTTCAGCCAGCAGCACGAAGGCGATGGTGAGTAAAAGCAGCTTGGTCGACAGACCGCGCGACAACGGCACCCGGCGCGACGAATTCGCCGCCGCCGGCTGTGCCTTCTCGTTCATGGGCAGAGTTTCACTCGTCATTGACGCGCGTTCACAAAGGCTTGATCGGCCAAGATTATGCGATTTGCGGCTTTTTTGCCAATTTCATCGTCGGCTCGGCGAAAAATGCCTCGCGGCGGGGCGGATTGACTTCCAAAGACCTTCTTTCTATAAGCCCGCTCACGCTCGGGCCATTCGTCCCGGCGCGGTTTCGATCGCGCCTAGGCCGGCCCGGCAAAGCTCCTGTTACACGGTGACAGAATCAAGAAGGGCCGCACCCCGCGGTATTAAAACAAATGAAGCGTACCTACCAACCGTCCAAGCTCGTGCGTAAGCGCCGGCATGGTTTCCGTGCCCGCATGGCCACCAAGGGTGGCCGTGGCGTCGTTGCCGCCCGCCGCAACCGCGGCCGCAAGCGGCTCAGCGCCTGAACGAAAGACGAGATCGTTGCCCGCACCCGGCAAGCCACAGGGGAAAACTCCCGGGCGGCTTCTGAAACGCGCGGAATTCCTTGCTGTGCGCGTCGGCGAGAAACGCCGCGGACGGCTTTTTCTCGTTGAAGTTCTCGACCGCGGCGATGACCTTGCGCCGCGCGTCGGCTACACCGTCACCAAGAAGGTCGGCAACGCCGTGGTGCGCAACCGCGTCCGGCGGCGGCTGAGGGAAGCCGTGCGCGTTCATGCCGCCGATGACATGGCGCCCGGCAATGACTATGTCATCGTCGGGCGTGAAGACGTGCTTGCCATTCCGTTCGGCCAGTTGAAGGCCGAGCTCTCCCGCCGGCTGCGCGGAACACGATAGGCCAAGGGCTTCGATGGAAAACAACCGCAATTTCTTCATCACCATCGCGCTGTCGGTGCTGATCCTGACGCTCTGGCAGGTGTTCTACATGAACCCGCGCATGGAACAGCAGCGCGAGCAGGCCCGCGTCGAGCAACAGCGCGCCGAGGCGCAAAAGAAGGAAGCGCAGGGCACCAATCCAAGCGCGGCCGGAACGCCGGCCCCGACCGCCGGCGCCATCCCCAGCGCGCCCGGTAGCGATAGCGCGACCGCGGCCAGCCGCGACCAGGCGATTGCCGCCACCAAGCGCGTCAAGATCGACACGCCCAGCCTCGAGGGCTCGATCAACCTGAGCGGCGCGCGCCTCGACGACCTGAGGCTCAAGCACTACACCGAGACGGTCGACAAGAACTCGCCCGAGATCGAGCTGCTCAACCCGTCGTCGCTGCCCAATGGCTATTTCGCCGAGATCGGCTTCGTCGGCAACGACACCACCGGCACTGTGCCCGGCGCGGATACGGTGTGGAGCGTCGACGGCAATCCGACGCTGACGCCCACGACGCCGGTGACGCTGACCTTCACCAACGACAAGGGCCTGACGTTCAAGCGCACCATCTCGATCGACAACGAATACATGTTCACCGTTTCCGACACGGTGCAGAATTCGGGAACGGCCGCCGTCTCGCTCTACAATTACGGACGCGTCACCCGTTTCGACAAGCCGGCCGTCGCCAGCACCTATGTGCTGCATGAGGGCCTGATCGGCGTGACCGGCAGCGAGGGGCTGCAGGAATACAAATACGCCAAGATCGAGAAGGACAAGGAATACACGCCCAGCAAGTCGACCAACGGCTGGCTCGGCATCACCGACAAATACTGGGCCGTGACGCTCATCCCGACGGAGAAGCAGCCCTTCCAGCCGAAATTCTCCTATTTCGAGTTCAAGGACGGGCCGCACAGCCACAGCTACCAGTCCGACTACCTGTCCGACGCGATCAGCGTCGCGCCCGGCCAGTCGACGACGGTCGAATCCGAAATCTTCGCCGGCGCCAAGGAAGTCTCGACCATCAATGCCTATGCCAAGGACCGGCAGATTCGCCAGTTCGACCTTTTGATCGACTGGGGCTGGTTCTATTTCATCACCAAGCCGATGTTCTGGCTCATCGACACGCTCTACAAATTCTTCGGCAATTTCGGCTTGGCGATCCTCGCCACCACCGTCGTCGTCAAGGCCATCTTCTTCCCCCTGGCCAACAAGTCCTATGCCTCGATGGCGAACATGAAGAAGGTGCAGCCGAAGATGGTCGAGATCCGCGAGAAATACGCGGACGACAAGATGAAGCAGCAGCAGGCGATGATGGAGCTCTACAAGACCGAGAAGATCAATCCGCTGGCCGGCTGCTGGCCGGTGGCGCTGCAGATCCCGGTCTTCTTCTCGCTCTACAAGGTGCTCTACATCACCATCGAGATGCGGCACGCGCCGTTCTTCGGCTGGATCCACGACCTCGCGGCGCCCGATCCGACATCGATCTTCAACCTGTTCGGCCTGCTGCCCTTCGCGGCGCCCGCCTTCCTGCCGCATATGGGCGCCTGGGCGGTGGTGATGGGCATCACCATGTTCCTGCAGATGCGCATGAACCCGGCGCCGCCGGACCCGACGCAGGCGGCGATCTTCACCTGGATGCCGGTGATCTTCACCTTCATGATGGGCAGCTTCCCGGCCGGCCTCGTCATCTACTGGGCCTGGAACAACACGCTGTCGATCCTGCAGCAGGGCGTGATCATGAAGCGCCAGGGCGCCAAGATCGAATTGTGGGACAATCTGACATCGATTTTCCGCAAGAAACCATCGCCGGCGGAATAGACGGCTCCTGAACTGCTAAGACGAAAAAAACCCCGGCATCGTTTGTCCGGGGTTTTTGTTGATCAGGCTCAGCGAGCAGCGGTCAAACCTTCGAGATTGGCCGTGGCCATGTTCTAGGTGTCATTCCAGTGCGGAGCAAGCATCGAAAAAAGCCCGGCACGAAGCCGGGCTTTCGACAGGGTGTAGCGCTGGTTCGCCTCAGCTCACCTGGACCTTGTCAGCCGCAGCCTGGTCCTCGGCGATGCGCTGCTGGAACATCTGCGCGAAATCGATCGGATCGAGCATCAGCGGCGGGAAGCCGCCATTGCGGGTGGCGTCGGCGACGATCTGGCGGGCGAAGGGGAACAGAAGCCGCGGACATTCGATGAACAGCAGCGGCAGCATATGCTCCTGCGGGAAGCCGCTGATGGCGAAGACGCCGCCATAGACCAGCTCCACATTGAACAGCACTTCCTGGTCGAAGGAGGCCTTGGCGTTCAGCGTCAAATTGACGTCGAACTGCTTGTCCGAGAGCGGGTTGGCGTTGACGTTGACATTGATCGCGATGCCCGGAGCCTTGTCGCGGCCGCGCAGCGAATTCGGCGCGCCGGGGCTTTCGAAGGACAGGTCCTTCACATATTGCGCAAGCACATTGAGCGAGGGCTGGTTTTGGGTGCCGTTACCGTTGGCGGCGCCGGTCGCGGCGTCATCGTTGCTGGCCATGAGCCTTTAAGTCCTTTTGCCTGGGCAGCATTGCTGACCGGATTGAAATCGCGGGTTCGCTACCATGCTCGGCCGGACAAAACAAGTTTTGCCGCCTCTGTCGGGCGATAGGTCCGGGACTGGTTCCCCGTCACAGGGATTTTGAAAGATTGCCGTTGGTCTTGTGCAAGGTTTCCGTTCATGTCCGTGAAACCGGCACAAACCGCCGGGGATTGTTCGAAGCTACACTAACCTCGTCATTCCAGGGCGGAGCAAGGAGCGAAGCGACGCGCGCAGACCATAGAATCCATGCCGTGACTTCGAAGCGCCGCCTCGGTGCAGAATTCTGCTCCGCTGCACGCCTTGGCGAAGGTAACGGCATGGATTCCAGGGTCTTCGCGACGGAGCTTCGCTCCTGCTCCGCCCTGGAATGACGATCGCGATGGGGCGTTTCGGCCAATCTCCAAGGCATGCCGCCTGCCAGAGCCGACCGGGCAAAATCCCCGTCCGGGACTAATCGTTCTTCAGCCGCCGCCAGGGCGAATTGTGGTCCGGCCGGTCCGGATAATCGTCGCGAGAATAGTCGCTGTCGTCGAGGTCGATGACGTGATCGCGGCGGCGCGCCGAAAAGCCGCGGCTGAAGCTGGTCGCCATGACGATGCGGTTCTTGAGCAGGCGCCAGGCGAAGTCGCGCACCGGCGGCAACAGGAGTAGAATGGCGAAGAAATCGGTGATGAAGCCCGGGATGATCAAAAGGATCGCCGCCAGCACGATCATCGCTCCATGCGCGAGCTGCCGGCTGGGGTCGCGCCCGGCATCCATCTCCGTGCGCACCCGCGCCATGACGCCAAAACCCTGAAGCCTCAGCAGCAGGCTGCCCGCGACGCTGGAAAGGATGACCAGCCCGACCGTCGCCAAAGCCCCGATCTCGCGGCCGACGACGACGAAGCCGGCGATCTCCAGAAGCGGCAGCAGGAGCAGGAACAGCGGGATGAACGAAATGCGCAAGTCTTGACCGATCGCTTTCTTCTTTTGCGGCGCTGGCGGACAATCGCCGCTGGCCTTGGCGCCTTTAGATAGGTATGGCTGCCTTTGATTTGAATGATTGCGCCTGCCGTTCTATATGCTTTGGGTGTTGAACGCTATGCGACCGCGGTCCCCAGGGGTTACGCCGGTCCGGCACGGACAGGGATCGAGTTGGCGGAAAATATGGGTTTCTTCGACTTCGGCACGATTTTCTTTCTGATTGCGGCGGTTGTGATCTTTTTTCAGCTGCGCAACGTGCTTGGACGTCGCACCGGAAACGAGCGCCCGCCCTTCGATCCTTATTCGGCGAGCCGCACGCGCGAGGCCGATGCGGCGCAAAAACCTGAAAATGTGGTGTCGCTGCCGCGCAAGCGCGCGCCGGGCGAAACCGCGCCCGAGATCTATGCCGATATCGACGCCTTCGCCAAACCCGACACCGATCTCAACAAGGGCCTGCGCTCCATCAAGGACAATGATGCGTCCTTCGAGCCGAAGGGCTTCGTCGACGGCGCCAAGATGGCCTATGAGATGATCGTCATGGCCTATGCCGACGGCGACCGTAAGACGCTGAAGAACCTTTTGTCGCGCGAAGTCTATGACGGTTTCGTCGCCGCGATCGGCGACCGCGAGGCCAAATCGGAGAAGATCCAGTCCTCCTTCGTCGGCATCGACAAGGCCGACATCGTCGCCGCCGAAATGAAGGGCTCGGAAGCGCATATCACGCTGCGCGTCGTCTCCGAGCTGATCTCGGCGACCCGCGACAAGGCCGGCGCCGTCATCGACGGCGACCCTGAAACGGTGGCCGAGGTCAAGGATGTCTGGACCTTCGCCCGCGACACCCGCTCGCGCGACCCGAATTGGAAGCTTGTCGCCACCGAAGAAGAAGATTGAGATCAAGCGGCGGGGCCCCAGTCGTGCCGCTCTCTTCCGCATTCGGCATAAAATCCTTCAGCGACCTTCCGGGCTGGGGCGAAGATGACCATGCTGCGGCCTTCGCCGCATTTCGCCGCTCGGCCTGCCACGCGCCGATAAAATCTTACCGCACCGGATCGCTCGGCGTCGATTTCAATGCTTTTGCCGATGCCTATGCCGAGGCGCGTGCCGTTTCGGCGCCGAGCACGTCCGAGGCGCGATCCTTCTTCGAACGGCATTTCGTGCCGATGCTGGTGCAGCCCGAAAACGGCTCGGGTCTCGTCACCGGCTTCTACGAACCCGAGGTCGAAGCCTCGCCGGTCAGGACCGGGCGGTTCACCGTGCCGCTGCTGTCGCGCCCCGCCGACCTCATCGACATCGACGACGGCAACCGTCCGGCCGGCATGGATTCCTATCTGGCGTTCGCCCGCCGGACCGATGGTGTTCCGGTTGAATATTTCGATCGTGGCGAAATCGAGCGCGGCGCGCTCGCCGGCCGAAATCTCGAAATCGCCTGGCTCGCCGAGAAGGTCGATGCGTTTTTCATCCACGTGCAGGGCGCGGCACGTCTGAAGATGACCGACGGCAGGCTCGCCCGCGTCACCTATGCCGCAAAGTCCGGCCAGCGCTTCACCGGCCCAGGCAAGATCTTGAGCGATCTCGGCGAGATCCCGCTGGAAAAGGTAACGATGCAGTCGATCCGCGCCTGGTTCAAGGCGCATCCCGATCGGGTCGACGAGATCCTGTGGCGGAACCGCTCCTATATCTTCTTCCGCGAAGCCGCGGTCGATGATGCCGCGCTCGGCCCGATCGCCGCCGCCAAGGTGCCGCTGACGCCGGGTCGCTCGGTCGCGGTCGACCGGCTGCTTCACACATTCGGCACGCCCTTCTATATCGATGCGCCGACGCTCACCGCCTTCGACGAAAAACCGTTCCAGCGGCTGATGATCGCGCAGGACACCGGCTCGGCCATCACCGGTCCGGTGCGCGGCGATCTCTTCGCCGGCTCGGGCGACGGCGCCGGCGAGGTCGCCGGCGTGGTCCGCAACGCGGCCGATTTCTATGCGCTGGTGCCGCGTGCGCTTCTGGATGGAGCGACCCCGTGAGCCGCCGCGACGATCATCTCAGCGACGACGACCGCATCCTGTGGAACCTGGTGGCGCGTTCGGCGCGGCCGCTGAAGGGCAAAACCGCCGTCGAGATCCCCGACATCGTCGAGCCCAAGGCCGAGACGCCCCGGCCCGCCGCCAATGGCGTAGCGGCCGTGGCCGCCAAGCCGAAGCCGCCGCATGTCGCGCACTCGCTCGACGACCAGACGCTGCACAAGCTGAAAAAAGGCCGGCTGCCGATCGAAGGCCGCGTCGACCTGCACGGCATGACGCAGGGCGAGGCCTATTCGCTGCTGCTCACCTTCCTCAACCGCGCGCATGCCGGCGGCATCCGTTACGTGCTGATCATCACCGGCAAGGGTTCGTCGTCGGGCGGCGACGGCATATTGCGCCGCGCCGTGCCGGCCTGGCTGTCGACGCCGGCCTTCCGGCATCTGGTGTCCAGCCACGATCATGCTGCCCGCAATCATGGCGGCTCGGGCGCGCTCTATGTGCGGCTGCGGCGGATACGGCAATGAGCCAGCCGACATGACCCCGTTCGGCGAGAAGCTCAGGACGCTGCGCACCGAGCGCGGCGTCAGCCAGAAGGCGATGGCCAAGGCCATCGGCGTCAGCGCCGCCTATCTTTCGGCGCTCGAGCACGGCCGCCGCGGCGCGCCGACCTGGACGCTGATCCAGAAGATCATCGGCTATTTCAACATCATCTGGGACGACGCCGAAGATCTTGCCCGCCTCGCCGAAAGCTCGCGTCCGAGGGTCAGGATCGACACATCCGGCCTGTCGCCGGCGGCCACCGAGCTGGCCAACCTTTTGGCCGAGAGCATCGAGCGGCTGGAGGAAGAGCAACTGCGCCGCCTCAGCGCGTCGATCCGTGCCGCGCTCGGACGAAGTGGCTGACAAGCGTCAACGGGCGAGGTCGGCACCGCCCCTCATCTGGCTGCCGCCATCATCGTGAACGGCGGGGCAATCGCATATAGCTATGGGAGTTCGGATAGCTGGCCTGCCTTGATCGGCGTCATCCTCGGGCTTGTCACGAGGATCTACCGGCTCCCCGAACTGGTCGCCGCGTGCGACGGCGGATCCTCGTGACAAGCCCGAGGATGACGGCGTTGCGTTGGCCTTCGCCAACAAACTCCATATGCGATTGCCCTGCGGTGAACGGGGAGAAAGGCGCTGTGCCGCCGCCTTCGCCAATCACCAGTTGCTGGAACAGCGCCGAGGCTGCGGTCAATGAAGGCGGCGCCGACCCGTCACATCCGGACACTCACACAGTGAGATCAGAGCTTGCCGGCGCCGTTGGCGCTGCCGCCATTGGTGCTGCCCCGGCCGCCGTTGCCTTGATGGCCCTGATGATCGCGGCCACCGTTACCACCGCCCAGACAAGCCGAAGAGTCGACGCCGCAGCAGCGGCCGCTCCACAGGTCGTTGAGATTTGTCTTGGCGCAGCTTTTGGTGGTCTCGTCCGCCAGGGCCGATCCGGTCAAGGCCGACACCGCGGCGGCGGCAAGCAAGGTGTTTCGCAGGAAAGCAGTCATTGAAATTCTCCATGGTTCGGTTTGTCGTCCACGGCTATGTGTCGCCGGCCGGACGGAAACGGTTCATGGAGTTGCGTGAAAATATTCGGCAAGGCGATCGGCCCGGCTTTTTTGTTGTAATCGCCCGTTGCGATGTGCGGCTACGACTGCTCGGTCGTCATTCCAGGGCGGAGCAAGGAGCGGAGCGACGCGCGCAGACCTGGAATCCATGCCGTTACGCCAAGGCGTTCCAACAGTTACAGAATTCTGCACCGTTGCACTCTGCGGCAAGGGTCACGGCATGGATACTCGGGTCAAGCCCGAGTATGACGACGTCACGGGGGTCTCGGCCAATCTCCAAGGTTGGCGCCAGAAGCGCCCCGCTCAACCCACCGCCACCTCCAGCCACAGAGCCTTTTCGCCGAGCGTCGAAACCAGCCTTGCATGCGCCGCGCGGGGCGCTTCCTACCCACAGCGGAGGGGGTGGAGCGCCTCGCCAAGAAAAGCGGGTGTTCGAGGCCTACTGCACCGAGCCCACAAGCACAGGCTGGCCGTCGCGGATCGAGACCCAGCGTCCGGTGTTGTCGATCGCCTGCCGCTTGAGGAAGCGATAGCCGGTCGCGTCCCAGGCTTTGACCTTGTCGGTCAGGTTGTCGAGCACATAGTCGCCCTTGTCGGTGCGCACCGTCAGCACCGAATGGCCTTCGCCGTCGGGCTTGCGCACGACAGTGATCAAAAGGTCGGCCAGCGACATGCCCAGGCGGTAGAGCTGGCGGCGCTTTTCCAGCACATAGTCCTCGCAGTCGCCGTAGCCGTCGTCCGGATAGGCCCAGACTTCGTCCTTGCCGTAGTGATCGAGATCGCTCAGCGGCTTGACGGCGGCGTTGACCTTGGCGCTGACGCTGACCAGCCTGCGCCACAGGCCGTCCGTCATCGTGGCCGGCCCGAGATTGACCGGGCGGATGTTGCATTCGCTGGGATGCGATTTGCAGAAATCATAATGGCCGATCGGCTGCGACGTCAGGCCGCCCGTGGCCATCGCGCCCGCCGCCCAGGCCGGCACCGCCCAATGCGCAGAGATCGCCAGTCCTGCGACTGCACACAAGCGCAGAAGCCGCGTCATCGCTGAGGAAGTCATTGTCCCCGCCCTGTTCTTTATTAACGAAACGTTAAAGGCGATTTACAGTCCGTGTCAATTGGAGACGACGGTCAGTGTGGCGGGATGGTTACCTGCGCGATCCCGTAGCGGCACTTTCGCAACAGAAGCGCGGATGCAACACCGCTGGCCGCCAGGTGGCGGCTAGGCTGATGCCGGGCTCCGGAGTTCAGCTTTTGGCGGAACGAACCAGTTTCGGCTTCGCCGCCACCCGGTGCTGGCGGCCATAGCTGGAAATGAAGTCGACGATGCGCGGCACGATCTCGGAGCGGAAGCGCGAGCCGTTGAAGACACCGTAATGGCCGACGGCCGGCTGCACGTAATGCGCATGCCTGTCGACCGGGATGTTGATGCACAAATCATGCGCGGCCTGGGTCTGGCCGAGACCGGAAATATCGTCGTTCTCGCCCTCGATAGTCAGCAGCGCGACGTTGCGGATCGCCTTCGGATCGACCGGCTCGCCGCGATGCGTCATCTCGCCCTTCGGCAGAGCGTGGCGCACGAACACGGTGTCGACCGTCTGCAGGTAGAACTCCGCCGTCAGGTCCATCACCGCCAGATACTCGTCATAGAAGTCGCGGTGCTTTTCGGCGCTGTCGCCGTCATGCTTCACAAGGTGCATGAAGAAGTCCTTGTGCGCGATGATGTGGCGGTCGAGGTTCATGCTCATGAAGCCCGAGAGCTGCAGGAAGCCGGGATAGACCGGGCGGCCGAAGCCCGGCACCGGCCACGGCGCCGGCATGACGACATTGTCGCGGAACCAGTCGATTCCCTTTTCCTTGGCCAGAAGATTGACCGCGGTCGGGTTGCGGCGCGTATCGACCGGTCCGCCCATCAGCGTCATGGTGGAGGGCACGAAGGGATCGCCGCGCTTTTCCATCAGCGCCACCGCCGCCAGCACCGGCACGGAAGGCTGGCATACCGCCATCACATGCGTGTCGGGGCCGAGCGCGTGGAACATCTCGATGATGTAGTCGACATAGTCGTCGAGATCGAAGCTGCCTTGCGCTGCCGGCACCATGCGGGCATCGACCCAATCGGTGATGTGCACGTCGGCATGGGGCAGCATCGCCTCGACCGTGCCGCGCAGCAGCGTCGCGTAATGGCCCGACATCGGCGCCACGATCAAAAGCTTCGGGTCGGGCTTGCGGCCGGCGGGCAGCGCGCGCTCGAAACGGATCAGGTCGCAGAAGGGCTTCGACCAGACCGTCTTTTCGGTGACGCCGACGCTTTTCCAGTCGACCACGGCCTTGTCCAGGCCGAACTGCGGTTTGCCGTAGCGACGGGTGGTCCGCTCGAAGAGCTCCGCGGTCGCCGCGACCGAGCGGCCGAAGGGGGTGTGGGAAACCGGATTGAGCGGGTTGGAGTAGAAGAGCCGCACCGCGTCGGCATAGAAGCGGGCCGGCTGCAACGCCGCATGGTTCATTTCGTAGAGCTGGTAGAACATCGCGAACCCCGCTGCCGTCCGACGACCAAAAGGACGACGAACTGCGCCGAGCCTTGAATGTCTCCTGGCGAGGTTAACAAGATATTGTTGCGATGCAATACGTCATTTTGTCTGACGAATGCATCTTTCATTCAACCTGTTGAAAACCGGCATTAAGCGGCCGAGCCGGCTCAATGTGCGCTGCCGAAATGTGAAGGATATGTGTCCGGCTCCCTCATGCCGGGGATTGGTCGAAACCGTCCAATCTCGTCATTCTATGGCGGAGCTTCGCTCCTGCTCCGCCCTGGAATGACGAAGAGCGGCTCAGACGCGCGCCATGCAGACGGCGGTATGGCCCGAACCGATGAAGCCCAGTTGGCCGGCGGCGCCGCGGGAAAGATCGAGCATGCGCCCCTTCACGAACGGACCGCGATCGTTGATGCGCACGACGACGCTGCGGCCGTTGTTCTTGTTGGTGACCCGAAGCTTGGTGCCGAAGGGCAAGGAGCGATGGGCTGCAGTCAGTGCCGAGGGGTTCATGCGTTCCCCTGAAGCGGTTCTGGAATGCAGCGCATACCAGGAAGCGCGGCCGCATTGCGCGGCGGCGGAGGAGGCGGATGAGGCGCCGGCCATCAGGCCAGCCGCGATCGTTACCGCGACAAGCGCAGTCTGGTTGGTTTTCTTCATGCTTTGGGGATGGCTCCGTTAGAGATATGCCCCGCCGATATGTGCCGAATGAGGCGGGAAATGCGGCATTGATCTGGCGGTTCCATGGCGACAGCACACGTTTGGAGTCGCCGCGAAACAGTTTGTCATGATATTCACAGCCCCGTTAAGGCGTATTCTCAATGAATATCGGGCCGGCATACGGGACATTCTGGACAAGATCGGCCCACAAGATTTGAGGTACTGAGGGACGGAACTGCTTCGGTTCCTCGACGTCTTTTGTTGCGTCTCCATTGCTGTTCAGGATCGACTTCCGGAGAGGGTCCAGCCGATGCGATTGATCAGGTTTGTGCTGGCGCTGATTGTGCTGGGGCTGGGTGCGCTGTGGTCGCTGCAAGGCCTCGGTCTGGTCAAGGGCAGTTTCATGACCGGGCAGACGCAATGGCTCTATATCGGCCTCGTCACCATGCTGGTCGGCGTGGTCGGCCTCCGTTGGGCGACCCGCTCGCGCATCTGACCTTGCCGGACGGGCGGAGACGGCTGGCGGTCACATTCGCCGGAAAGCAGCATCCTTGCGCATTGGCTGAGCGTCTCTTCGTCATTCTAGGGCGGAGCAAGGAGCGAAGCGACGCGCGCAGACCCTAGAATCCATTCCGTGATATAGAAGCGATGCGGCGGTGCAGACTATCCGGTGTCGCGAGGCCTTCGTCTGCACCGGGGTGCCTATCATGGATGTAACGGCATGGATTCCAGGGTCTTCGCTCCGCTTCGCGTCGCTCCGCCCTAGAATGACGAAGGAAGATGGTCGCCGCCCTCCCACAAGCACCCCAGCGAACGAAAAATCCGCCTGTCATCTCATCTCGGCAAACCCATGCTCCAAAGGGCGTGGCAATTGGGACTGCGATTTCGTGCTTGGCACGGTTAGTATAGTAATCTTATCAACATTGGGAGTGAGAGAACGATGCGCGACCTTCAAAAGACCGTTCCGGCGATCGTTCGTGGCTCGCGGCCGAGGCCGCCCGCGGCGCTCGCCCCGCGCTGATCGCTCAAGTGACGTTTCGGCTAGCAATCATGGTGGGACGCGGCAACTCCATCATCATTGTCGGGGGCGGCGCAAGTGGCGTCGTGCTGGCCGCGCATCTGTTGAAGTCGCCCAATCCGGACCTGCGCGTCACGCTGATTGAGAAGCGGCCGCATTTCGGCCAGGGCATGGCCTATTCGACTCTGCTTTCGGCGCATGTGCTCAACGTCAACGCCTCCGGCATGAGCGCCTATGCCGACGACCCGACGCATTTCGCGCGCTGGGTGCTGGAACGCGGCCTCGCCAAGCCGGACCAGGGACCATTCTATGCGCCGCGCAGCCTCTACGCCCGCTATCTGCAGGATGTGCTCGAGGGCCTCGAGGAGCGCGAGCGCGACACCGGGCGTCTCAGGTTGATCCGCGAGGAGAGCCTGTCGATCGCGCCGACCTCGTCGGGCGTCGAGGTCGCGCTTGCCAACGGCACCAGCGTCGTGGCGCATCTTGCCGTCCTGGCCACCGGTCATGACGAGCAGCCCGGCGCCTTCCAGGGCCACGCCGTCCGGATGGGGACGGAGGCCGACACCGCGCTCGATCCTGAAGCCCAGGTGCTGCTGCTCGGCACCGGCCTGAGCATGGTCGACGCTTTCCTGTCGCTGGAGCAGCGCGGCCATCGCGGTTCGATCGTCGCGGTGTCGCGGCGCGGCCTGCTGCCGTCGCCGCACCGCAAGGGTAATCCGATCAAGCTCGATATCGCCGATATTCCGCTCGGCACCCAGCTTTCCTATTTCGTCGGCTGGTTCCGCAACCTGATCCGCGAGACCCAGAAAGCCGGCGGCGACTGGCGCGACGTCGTCGATGGTCTCAGACCCTTCAACCAGACGATCTGGCAGAATTGGCCGTCCTCGGCCAAGCGCCGCTTCGTCGAGCACACCAAGGCCTGGTGGGACATCCACCGCCACCGCATGGCGCCGGAAGTCTCTGCGCGCGTCACCGAGGCGGTCGCCTCGGGCCGCATCCGTCTCGTCGCCGGCAGGGTGGTGGACATAGAACCGAACGGCGGCTTCGTCGTAAAAATCCAGCCGCGCGGCACGCAGGACGTCGAAACCGTGGACGTCGCCCGCCTCTATGATTGCATGGGCATCGCCCGCGACATATCGCGGACGTCGAACGGCGTGGTGCGCTCGCTGGTCGAGCGCGGCCTGGCGCGTCCCGATCCGCTGCGCCTCGGTCTCGATGTCACCGCGAAATGCGAGCTGATCGCGGCCGACGGCACGGTGTCGTCGAAGCTGCTCGCCGTCGGACCGCTGACGCGCGGCACCTTCTTCGAGATCGACGCCATTCCCGACATCCGCGTGCAGTGCGCGAAGCTGGGCAAGCAGCTGCTCGGATAAGGCTTTAACCGCCAAGCGCCTCACAGACGAGGCGGGCGGTTTCGGCGCCGGAAAAATTCTGCTGCCCGGTGATCAGGTTGCCATCGCGCACGGCAAAGCCGCGCCACAACCCGGCCTGGATATAATTGGCGCCGATCGCCTTGAGCTCGTCCTCGATCCGCCACGGCATCAAATGCTTGCCGCGTTCGAGTGCCCGCATCGCCCAGGTCGCGTTGTCGGCAAAATCCTCCTCGACATTGGCAAAGCCGGTCACCGTCTTGCCCGCGGCAAGCTGCGATCCATCGGCGCGTCTGGCATAGCGCAGGATGGCGGTGCCGTGGCAGAGCGCGGCGGCCACCTTGCCGGCCTCGTGGAAAGCGACGAAGGTTTGCTGGAGACCGGTCGCGCTTTCATAGGTGAACATCGGCGACTGGCCGCCGGCGACGACGATGGCGTCGAAGCGAGCGACATCGATCTCGGCCACCGGCCGCGTGTCGTCGACCAGCGCCTGGAGCTTCGGGTTTGAAATGAAACCGAGCGAGATGAGATCAGTCTCCGAATAGCCCGACGGATCGCGCGGATCGCTCAGCGCATCAGCTTCGCACTTGCCGCCGTCGGGCGAAAAGATCTCGACCTCGTAGCCGCGCTCGGTGAAAGCGAACCAGGGGTGGGTGAGCTCGCTCCACCAGAAGCCGACCGGCCAGCCCGTTACGGTGGAGACGGACGGATTGGCGATCACGATCGCCACCCGCTTCGGCTCGCGTACATTGACCGGATTGGGGTCCCGAACACTCATTTTGCTCTCCCTTTTATGAAGTCGTCGCCGACAAAGCCGGGCACGGCAATCTGGCCATATGGCGGGGTAAATTCCGCTTTTGCCGCGCGCGGCCCTTGCCTAGGATCGGCGCATGACACAACGTGGTAGACTCTATGGCTGTCCGGTCGAGTTCGCGCTCGACGCGCTCGGCGGCAAATGGAAGACGGTGATCATCGCGCGGATCAAGCAAGGTCCGCTGCGCTATTCCGAATTGCGCCGGCTGATCCCTTCGCTTTCCGACAAGATGCTGACGCAGCGCCTGGCCGATCTTGTCGAGATCGGCTTCGTCACGCTCGAAACCTCGCCGGATGGCAAGGCGCGCTACGCGCTGACCGAGCGCGGCCGCGACCTCGCAGCGGCGCTGCAGGCACTCTACGACTGGGGCATCCTGCATGGCCGCGCCGAGGGCGTGCGCTTCCGCACCGACATCGAAGCAGCGGCCTAGCGCAATTCCAGGAAAGCGCGTAGCGGTTAGGCTCGGCGACTTCGCCGTAGCCTTCCGTCCGCAATTGCGTAGAAACAAGGCCTCTGGCCTGAGATCAAGCGGCATCGGCAAGCGCGCCGCAGAAGCCCGCGACATCGGTGACGACGGCTTCGCCA
Organism: Mesorhizobium sp. B1-1-5; assembly: GCF_006443065.1. NCBI lineage: Bacteria > Pseudomonadati > Pseudomonadota > Alphaproteobacteria > Hyphomicrobiales > Phyllobacteriaceae > Mesorhizobium > Mesorhizobium sp. B1-1-5. Next base: position 48,125 of record NZ_VFWS01000024.1, read on the forward strand.
AGAAAGCGCAGCGTCGCCATCGAGCGGTCGCGCGCTTCGCTGTTGCCGAAGCCGCAGGCGTCCTCGATTACGACGGCGACGAAACCGTTGTCGGTCGCCTGGCGCGCGGTCGGCTCGATGCCGATCTCCATGGCGATGCCAGCGAGCGCCACCGCGCGAACGCCGCAGTCACGCAGCGCAAAGCCGAGCGAGGTGGAATCGAAGGCCGACAGGGTCAGCTTGTCGAACACCGCCTCGTCCGCGCGCGGGGCGAGTTCCGGCACGATCCGCGTCGCTTCGGCATCGCGCGGGAACCATGGCTGGACCGCGTCGGGGCTATCGCGCCGCTGCCAGGCCATGGCGGTGCGCAGCTGCGTGGCGCCCATCCATTTTTTCGGCAGCGACAAATGACGCGTGAATGCCACCCGCATGCCGGCCGAGCGCGCCGCTTCCAATGCCGTGCCGGTGCGTTCGATGATCGCCGCGGCGCCTTCGACCTGGCGGCAGATGCCGATCTGCATGTCGTACACGACCAGCGCCATGCGGCGCGGATCGCACCATTCGGCCAGGCGCTGCGGAATCTCGATGCCTTCGCCAGAGCGGATCATGCCGCCGTCCGATCCCAGGGTTTGGCGATGTCGACTGTCGGGTCGAACAGGAATTCCAGCGGCAGCGGCGCGTCGAAAGCGATGAAATGCCATTCCAGCAGCCCGGCCTTGGAGAGCGGGAAATCATCGGTATAGCGCATGGCCTGCTCGACGCTGTCGAGCTCGAAGACGATGATGACGCCGCCGACATCGGCGCGCGCATAGTTCTCGCGCACGATGCCTTGCTTCCACAGCCGCCATACATTCGAGACTTCGTCGCGCAGATAGGGCCTGAGATCGTCGAGCGTGACGCCAGGCTTGAAATTGTCATAGGCAAGAATCTTCATCGGCCGCTCCTTGGCACTTGCTGTCCACCCTCGCGCTTCGTTCGGCTAGCATGATGGAAAAGGCATCGGCAACGAACGACATGGTGCGTTGAACAGGCTCTCGAGCTGGGCCTCCGTGTCGCTTCATTGAGGCAAAATGCGGCCGGTCATTGCCGGCATGGAGGAACGAGGATGACCATCGAAAGGTTGAACCCGCGAGGCATGCACAGCAACCCCGCCTATTCGCAAGGCGTGTCGCTGCCTGCTTCCGCGCGCATCGTGCTGGTCGGAGGGCAGAACGGCGTCGATGTCGAAGGCAACATCGTCGGCAAGGGCGATCTCGCGGCGCAGACGACGCAGGCGCTGGCCAATCTCGCCAAGGTTCTGGAAGCTGGCGGAGCGACGCTGGAGAATCTCGTCAGCCTGTCGGTCTATATCGTTGGCGACCAGGATATCGCTCCGGGCTTTGGCGCCTGGATGGCGTTCTGGGCCAACCGTGCTCCGCCGCCCATCATCAAGGCACTGCGTGTTGTCGGCCTCGGCAATCCGGACTTCCTGATCGAGATCGAGGGCCAGGCGGCGATTGCGTAGACTCCTGCTTGAAGGGACACACTACGCGTCCGTGAAATTCCATTCCTCCACTCGCCGCCGGATTGGCACGATCTATCTTCTTTCCTGATGAAAAGGGCTGGACAAGACAGGGCGCGCGATCCGCGAAACCGGAATGGTTTCCCGCGGCCCCACGCGCGAGATTGCCGACATCCCTCTCGAACTGCTTCGATGGAGCACTCAAGATGAGCGAGCAGACAAAAGTGGCGCCGCAGCGCGCGCGCATCAACATGTCGAGATTGCGTCCGCCTTATGCTTCGGTGCTCGACCTGATCGGCCAGACACCGGTCGTCGAGCTGACCAAATTCGACACCGGCAAATGCCGCCTGTTCATCAAGCTCGAAAGCCAGAATCCCGGCGGCTCGATCAAGGACCGCATCGCGCTGTCGATGATCGCGGCGGCCGAGACATCGGGCGCGCTGAAGCGCGGCGGCACTATCGTCGAGGCGACCGCCGGCAATACCGGCCTCGGCCTCGCCCAGGTGGGCATCCCGAAAGGCTACCGCATCGTCCTCGTCGTGCCCGACAAGATGTCGCGCGAGAAGATCCAGCATCTGCGCGCTTTGGGCGCCGAGGTGCGCATGACCCGCTCCGATGTCGGCAAGGGCCATCCCGAATATTACCAGGACATGGCCGAGAAGATCGCCGCCGAGACCCCCGGTGCCTTCTATGCCAACCAGTTCGCCAATCCGGCCAATCCCCTGGCGCATGAGACGACGACCGGCCCGGAGATCTTTTCGCAGCTCGATGGCGATGTCGACGCGGTAGTGGTCGGCGTCGGCTCCGGCGGCACGCTCACCGGCCTCGGCCGCTTTTTTGCGAAACACTCGCCCAAGACCGAGATGGTGCTGGCTGATCCGGTCGGCTCGGTGCTGGCGCCGCTGATCAAGACCGGCAAGATGGAGGAGGCCGGCAGCTGGACCGTCGAAGGCATCGGCGAGGATTTCGTGCCGCCCAATGCCGACCTGTCGCTGGTGAAAAAGGCCTATTCGATTCCCGACAAGCAGAGCATGCTGGCGGTGCGCGATCTGTTGTCCAGGGAAGGCATCCTGGCCGGCTCGTCCTCGGGCACGCTGCTGTCGGCAGCACTTCGCTATTGCCGCGAGCAGACGACGCCAAAACGCGTCGTCACCTTGGTCTGCGACAGCGGCAACAAGTATCTGTCGAAGGTCTTCGACGACATCTGGCTGGCCGAGCAGGGCCTTGCCGATCAGGAACAGCATGGCGATTTGCGCGACCTGGTCATGCGCTCGCCGCGCACCGGCGACATTGTGACCGTTGGCCCGGAGGAAACCCTGCTCAACGCCTATGGCCGCATGCGCCGCTCCGACGTTTCGCAGCTGCCGGTGCTGGACGAAGGCAGGCTGGTCGGCATCGTCGACGAGAGCGATATTTTAGCCAAGGTCGATGGACCCTATGACGGCCGCTGGGACCGTTTCAACGCGCCGGTGCGCACGGCCATGACCTCCAACCTGCACACGCTGCAGGCCAATCAGACGCTCGACGCGCTGCTGCCGGTCTTCGATCGCAACGAGGTCGCCATCGTCTTCGATGGCGAAGAGTTCATCGGCCTGATAACCCGTATCGACCTGATCAACCATCTGAGGCGCCGCGCAAAATGACTTCAAACGGCAAGAACCGCCTGGCCTTTTCCACCCGCGCCATCCATGGCGGCCAGAGCCACGATCCGCTGACCGGCGCCGTGATGGTGCCGATCTACGCTACCTCCACCTACGGCCAGCAGTCGCCCGGCGTGCACAAGGGCTTCGAGTATGCCCGCAGCCAGAACCCGACGCGCTTCGCCTTCGAGCGTGCGGTCGCCGACCTCGAAAGCGGCTCGGCCGCCTTCGCCTTCGCCTCCGGCCTGGCGGCGATCGGCACGGTGCTCGAGCTCCTCGATGCCGGCGCCCATATCGTCGCCACCGACGACATCTACGGCGGCTCGTTCCGCTTGATGGAGCGGGTGCGCAAGCGCTCCGCCGGCCTTGAGGTGAGTTTTGCCGACTTCACCGACCTCGCCGCGGTCGAAGCCGCGATCCGCCCGGAAACAAAACTGCTCTGGGTCGAGACGCCGACCAACCCGCTGCTGCGCATCGTCGACCTCGAAGCGATCGCAGCACTTGCCAGGCGCAAGGGGCTGCTCACCGTCGCCGACAACACCTTCTGCAGTCCCTATATCCAGCGCCCGCTGGAACTCGGCATCGACATCGTCGTGCATTCGACGACGAAATATCTCAACGGCCATTCCGACATGGTCGGCGGCGTGGCGGTCGTCGGCGACAACAAGGACCTCGCCGCCCAGCTGAAATTCCTGCAGAACGCCATCGGCGCCATTTCCGGCCCGTTCGATAGTTTTCTGGCGCTGCGCGGCATAAAAACGCTGGCGCTCAGGATGGAGCGTCACTCGTCCAACGGCCTGAAAATAGCGCAATGGCTGGAAACGCGAAAAGATGTCCGCCGGGTCATCTATCCCGGCCTCGCCAGCCACCCGCAGCATTCCATCGCCGTCCAGCAGATGCACGCCTTCGGTGGGATGATCTCGGTCGATCTCGACCGCGATCTGGCGGGAACAAAACGCTTCCTCGAACGCACCCAGCTCTTCACGCTGGCCGAAAGCCTCGGCGGCGTCGAAAGCCTGATCGAGCACCCGGCGCTGATGACGCACGGATCGATCCCGGCGGAGAAGCGTGGGGCGATAGGCATCACCGATTCGCTGGTGCGGCTGTCGTGTGGGATCGAGGACGGCGATGATCTGATCGCGGATCTCGAGCAGGCGTTGGGCGGGTGAGCGACCTTCGGGCAGCGTTATTGTTTAGTTACTTCAATAATGCGCAATAAAAGTGCGAGCGCGGCCACAGCGAACCCGCCCGCGCCAAAAAGGAATCCTGCTCGATCTTTCCAGGGCTCAAACCGTTCTTTCTTTTCCTTCCGGATCGCAGCCCGTACTGTGTGAATTCCGATGTCGGACAACAATGTTCGCGAATCGACCTCAGATTCGGCTCCCGAGTGCCAATACCGATAGAACGGGAGCCACATAGGTGCGTCCTCAGGGCTGGGTAGAGGAACTCCGAGGAGCGAAGATTGCTTAATTAGGTAGGTTGTGTGCAAAGCAGATAAATTTCTTTTTAACAGAGTTACCTGTTCTTCCAAGTAATCTACCGCCGACTTGTGTCGCATTCTCCTAGCATCAGCCAAGACGTCAAGCATGTCGCTTTCAGAAGCGTATATTTTATTCAAGTCATGCCTTAGCTCTTCATTCTCTTTTTCGATCAGAGCAGTGCTTTCCGTTCGTTTGCCGAGCAGAATGCTGACCGCGCGTCTCACGTCGCGCTCGTAACGAAACCATTCAATCACCCCCAACACAGGATGCTCCCTCCATCACTTTTACTATTCAGTTTACCACGGATACGAAATCCCGCTGGAGCGCGTGATCGAAAGTATCACCATTGCGAGAACACCGCCGCCTAAGCTGACACCCCTGGGAAGCCAACGAACACAATTCCCGGCTTTGCAATTTCAGATTACACTCCAAAGTGTAGGCATTTTGCGATCCCTGGAGGCGCCATGCGCGTGGTCGTGTTGGGTGGCGGCGTGGTCGGCGTCACCACGGCCTATCAGCTGCAGAAGGACGGGCACCAGGTCGTCATCCTCGAGCGCCAGCAACAGGTCGCTGCGGAGACCAGCTGGGGCAATGCCGGCATGATCGCGCCGGGGCATTCTTTTGTCTGGTCGTCGCCCAAGGCGCCGATGATCCTCTTGAAATCGCTGGTGCTGAAGGACCAGGCGCTGCGCTTCAAGCTTTCGACCGATCCGCGGCTCTACAGCTGGTCATGGCTGTTCCTGATGGAATGCACGGCCGGGAAGGCCAGGCGCAACACGCTGCTCAAGCATCGGCTCGCCGCCTATTCGCAATCCGTGCTGCACGAGGTCGTCGCCGACGAGGCGATAGACTATGACCGCAATGATCGCGGCATCCTTTATTTCTATCGCAGCCAGCAGGCGCTCGACAAAGGCGTCGAGCATATGAAGCTGCTCGAATCCGACGGCCAACTGATCAAGGTGCTCGACCATGACGCCATCGTCGCCCTCGACCCGGCGCTGACTTCCGCCAAGGAAAAAATCGCCGGCGGCATTCATTGCCCGACCGACGAGACCGGCGACCCGGCGAAGTTCACCCGCGCGCTTGCCGCGAAGGTGGCCGAGCGCGGTGGCGAGATCCGCACCGGCACGACCATCACCGGCATCGAGACGTCCGGCGACGATGTCTCCCGGGTGCTGACCGACAAGGGAAGCGTCAAGGGCGACGCCTATGTGCTGGCGCTCGGCTCCTACAGCCCGCTGATCGCGAAGACGGTCGGCATTAGCCTGCCGATCTATCCGATCAAGGGCTATTCGCTGACCATTCCGATCGGCAACCGTCCGGCGCCGCCCACCATCGCCGCGATCGACGAGCACAATCTGGTCGCCGTGTCGCGCTTCGGCGACCGGCTGCGCGTCACCGCTACGGCCGAGTTCGCCGGCTACGACACCAGCCACAAACCGGCCGACTTTGCCTTCATGAAGGGCGTGACCGAGGAACTCTATCCCGAAGGCGCCGACTACGACCGCGCCGAGATGTGGGCGGGCCTGCGGCCGATGACGCCCAACAATCTGCCCGAATTCGGCCGGCGCCGCCTCAGCAATCTCTATCTCAACACCGGGCACGGCCATATCGGCTGGACCATGTCGCACGGTTCGGCCCGCATCACTGCCGACCTGATCGCCGGCCGCAAGCCGGCGATCTCGATGGACGGAATTTTGAACTGAGAGCATGATCCCGGAGGGGATCGACCAGGAAAGGGAATGCCATGTCAGTCAGCGCGGCCGCTACCCGCCCTCAATCGCCAGGGCCGATCGATTTGGGTGTGCTGCCGTCGAAGATCGACGGCGGCCTCGCCTCGCGCGCGGCGATCGGGCTCGCGATCCTCGCCACCGACCAGACGCTGGAGCATGAGTTCCGCGCCCTGATCCGCATTCCGGGCGTCGCCTTCTACGAGGCGCGCCTGTTCAATGACAACGACATCACGCCCGATACTTTGCGCGCCATCGGCCCGCGCATCGCGCCCACCGTCGACCTCATCCTGCCCAGCATCCCGCTCGATGTCGTCGGCTTCGGCTGCACCTCGGCCACCATGACGCTCGGCGAGGAGGCCGTCTTCGCCGAGATCAGGAAGGCGCGGCCGAGCGTCGCCTGCACCACCCCGGTCACCGGCGCTTTGGCCGCCTTCAAGGCGCTCGGCGCCAGGGGCATCGGCCTGCTCACGCCGTATGCACCGGAGATCAACCAGGGCCTGGTCCGCTATTTCACCGGCCGCGGCCTCGAAATATCAGCCGTCGCCACTTTCGACCGGCGCGACGACCGCGAGGCGGCCCGCATCTCGCTGGCCTCGATCGAGGCGGCGGCTGAGACCATGGCCGCCGTGCCGGGGGTGGAAGCGATCTTCATCTCCTGCACCAGCCTGCGCGTGGCTGAAGCGGTGGCCGAGCTGGAGCGGCGCATCGGCGTTCCCGTCACCTCCTCCAACCACGCCATGGCCTGGCACTGCCTGCGGCTTGCCGGCATCGATGACGTCGTGCCGGCCGGCGGACGGTTGTTTGCGCTACCGTAGCGGCCGGAATGGGGCTGGCGCTGCCGCCCGCCCACTTGGGGGTGGCTACCCGCTCACCTTGAAGAAATCCACGAACGCCCTGAGCGCTGGCCGCATCTGCCGGCGGCTCGGATAATAGACGAAGAAGCCGTCGAAGGACGGGCACCAATCCTCCAGCACGCGGATCAACCTGCCCTCGGCGAGCGGCGCCTTGACATAATCCTCGAAGACGAAGGCAAGCCCGGCGCCGTCGACTGCCGCCTGGGCGATAAGATGGTCCTCGTCGAGGATCAGCGGCCCTTCCACCGCGATCTCGATTTCCTCGCCGTCTTTCTCGAACTCCCAGCGGTAGAGAATGCCGCTGGAGAAACGGAAGCGGATGCAGCGATGGCCTGCGAGATCGCGCGGATGACCGGGCTTCGGCATGGAAGCGAAATAAGAGGGCGCTGCGACCGCCGCGCCGCGGATGTCAGGCCCGATCCGCACCGCGATCATGTCGCGCTGCAGGCTTTCGCCGAGCCTGACGCCGGCGTCGAAGCCGCCTTCGACCACATCGGTGAAGCGATCCTCGATGACGATCTCCAGCACGATGTCGGGATAGGCGGCGGCGAAGGCGCCGAGCCGCGGCGTCAGCACTAGATGCGCAGCGGT
>NZ_VFWS01000240.1:0-2241 GCF_006443065.1 Mesorhizobium sp. B1-1-5
ATCCCGACGACACGGTTGCACTCACCGCCGGCTCGCTGGCCGTGAAGGTCACGATCACGGATAGCGATGGCGACTCCGCCAGCGCCAGCGCCGACGTCTCGGGCCAGATCAGTTTCGACGATGACGGGCCGAAGGTGACGGCTGTCGCCGCCACCGGCGTTACGGTAGCGCTTGACGAGACGGCGACCGCGAGCACCCCGGCTGGGATCGACACTGGTACGGTCACCAAGGGCGAGGATCCCGATGTCGGCGGCACCGGCGCGATCGCGCACGGCACCAGCGACAGTGCCTTCGTCAACATCACGGCGCTGTTCGGCGCCGACGGTCCGGCCGTTTCGGGCAGCACCGTCTATGCGCTGAGCGTGACCAATGCGGTCTCGGGCCTTGCCGTCACCGACGGCTCGCTGATCACCTTGCAGACGCTGGCCAATGGCGTCGTGGTCGGCGTCGTGCAGGGCGGAACGTTCAATGGCGATGCGGCGTTCGCGCTGTCGATCGATCCGGCCACCGGCAAGGTGACCGTCGAGCAATATCTGTCGCTTCATCATTCGAACGCCTCCAATCCGGACGACACGGTGGTGCTGGGCCTGCATTCGGTCGCAGTGAGCGTGACCGTCACCGATGGCGACGGCGACACCGCCAGCGCCAGCGCCGATGTCTCGGGCCAGATCAGCTTCGACGACGATGGTCCGAGCCTGACCATCTCGCAGCCGAACGGTGCCTTGAACGGCCTGTTCCTGGACGGCTTCGTCCCCAATGGCGACGCCTGGGGTGCGGGCAGCGGCACCACGACCGGTCCCGCCGGCGCCTGGACCGTCACGGCCTCGCCTTACGAGGGCGCCAGCAGCATCGAATTGCAGAAGGTCGGTGACGGCTATCGCGGTGCAGACAGCCCGACCAACAGCGTTATGGTCGACCTCGAGGCCAGCCCCGGCAACATCCAGATCTCGCAGACCATGCTGCTCAGCGCCGGCGAATACCGCATCTCCTTCGAGATCGGCGCCGCCAACGACACCAGCCTCCCACACAGCGCCAAGCTCGAAGTGCTGTGGAACGGCGTCTCGGTCGGAACCTATGATCCCACGTCGGGCGTCATGCAGACCATCGCCATCGACGTCACGGCGACGGCCGGCGACAACTCACTGACGTTCCGTGAAATCGGCGAAAAGGGCGACAATACCGGCACCTTCCTTGCCAACATCAAGGTGGGCGACATCATCGTTATCGACGAGACCGCAGGTGTCGATGCCGATTCCGACGACACCACTAATCAGGCCGTCAAGGACCTGTTTATCGGCGTCAATGCCGGGACCGATCCCGACATGCCGCTGCACCAATATGCGCAAGGCAGCGGCGGCGTCGTGAACGCCACGGCGCTGTTCGGCGCCGACGGCGCGGCAGCGAGCAATTCGCTCGTCTATGCGCTCACCCTTGCCAGCAATACGGGCGTGGATTCCGGCCTGAAGACCACCGATGGCCACGCAATCTCGCTGTTCAACGACGGCAACGGCCACATCATCGGCGTCTATGACGCCAACAACAACGGCGTTACCGCCACCGACAAGGTCGCCTTCGCCCTGCATGTCGATGCCGCCACCGGCCAGGTCGCGGTTGCGCAATACGTCTCGCTCCACCATCCCGACACCAGCAGCAACGACGAGGGCATCGCGCTCGGCGCCGGCTCGGTCTCGGTCACCGTCACCGCGACCGATGGCGACGGCGACCACATCACACAAAGCGCCGACATCTCCCAGACCATCGTCTTCGAGGATGACGGGCCGAAGGCCGTCGGAACCGCCTCGATCACGGCGAATGTCGACGAAGACGGGCTTGCCGGACACAACCCAGATGCCGGCAGGCCGGGTGAGACGGGAGCGATCGGCCTTTCCGCGACCGTCACGGGCGCTGCCGGCGCGCTGACCGCGCTCGTCGACTTCGGCGCCGACGGCCCGGGCGCCCAGGCGTTTCATCTTGCCTCGACGGCCGTGCCGGCGGATTCCGGCCTTACGTCGCAGGGCGCGCATGTGCTCATCGTATCCGATGGGAGCACCTTGCATGGTTATGCCGAGGCAGGAAACGGCGCCGGATTCTCGGACGGCGACCGCGAGGTCTTCCGGCTGACCGTGAGTGCCGACGGCTCCTACGTCTTCACGCTCAAGGATCAGATCGATCATCCCACGCTGGACGGCCAGGCCGGAGACAATGGCGAAAACCAGCTGACGAGCCCGATCGATCTTTCCT
>NZ_VFWS01000241.1:0-2190 GCF_006443065.1 Mesorhizobium sp. B1-1-5
CAGGTCGGCCGTGTGGTTCAGGATGCTGAAACGCTGCTGCGCCCGGCGAGGCTGCTTGATCTGCCGGGCCTGGAGAGGACCTTCACGCTGCGCACCAATGAAAGCTTCGTCGAGGAGTTCGGGCCGCGCCTGATCGCCCGCATCCAGGCCGATGCGCCGGGCGTGCGGCTGCGTTTCGCGCCGAAGTCGGACAAGGACATGGCGTCACTGCGCGAAGCGGCGATCGCCCTGGAAGTAGGTGTGGCCGGCGAGACCGGGCCGGAGGTGCGCATCCAGGCGCTTTTTCGCGACCGTTTCGTCTGCGCGGTGCGCAGCGGCCATCCGCTGGGCCAGGGCGCGATGACGCCGGAACGCTATGCGGCCGGCCGCCACATCAATGTTTCGCGGCGGGGCCGCGAAAGGGGGCCGGTCGACGAGGCCTTGAGCCGGCTCGGATTGCAACGAATGGTCGTGTGCATGGCTTCCGGTTTTTCGGCCGCGCTCGCGATGGCGCGCGCCTCGGAGTTGATCGCCAGCGTGCCCGAGCGGCATACGCAAGGCGCGCGCGCCGGCATGCAGACTTTTTCCCTGCCGGTCGACATTCCGGCGGTCACCATTTCCATGCTCTGGCATCCGCGGCTCGATGCCGATCCGGCGCAGCGCTGGCTGCGGAGTTGCGTGCGCGACATTTGCGTGAAGTCCTGATCGCGCAAGCCGCGCCGCAGCCGTCAGCGCGGCATGGCTGCCTCCAGCACCTTGAAAATCCGCTCGTCTTCGCATTGTGCAACGTTGAAGCGCAGGAATCGGCTGGCTGATCGCGACAGGCTGAACGCGTTCCCGGGCGCCAGCACGACATTGGCCGCAAGCGCGCGGCGGGCAATCTCGGCTGCGTCCACTGCATCCGGCAGGCTGCACCAGAGGAACAGACCGGCGGGCTGCTCGATCCAGGGCGTGATCCCGATCGCCTTCAGCCGAGCGCCTGTCTCGATCATGGCGCGTGAGAGCCGGGCGCGCAGCAGGTCCATGTGCTTGCGATAGCTGCCATCCCTGAGCAGGGTCAGCACCAATTCGGCCGCGAGCCGCCCGCCGCCGAAGGTGGTGGCGATCTTGAGGTCGGCCAGCCCTTCCATCCAGTCACGGGGCGCGGCGATGAAGCCGCAGCGTATCGAGGCCGAAAGCGTCTTGGAGAAACTACCGATATGGACGACACGCTCGAGACCGTCGAAAGCCGCGAGCCTTGGGGCAGGAGCGTGTTCGAAATCGGCGAAGATGTCGTCCTCGACGATGGTCAGGTCCGATTGATCGGCGAGCTTGAGCAGCCGGTGCGCGGTGACCGGCGACAGGATCGCGCCGGTCGGGTTGTGGATGCCGGAATTGGTGATGTAGAGGCGCGGCCGATGCTCGGCCAGCGCCTGCGCAAACAAGTCGATATCCGGGCCCGATGGCGTATAGGGGACGCTGAAGACCTTGGCCTGATGGGCACGCAACAGTGCGTGGAAATTGAAATAGCAGGGATCGTCGACCAGCACTGTATCGCCGGGTTCGAGCAGGAACCGGCACAGGAGATCGATGGCCTGCGTGCCCGATTCCGTCAGCATGATCTGTTCGGGTGAAGCCTCGATGCCATGTGTGGCCATGCGCCGCGCCAGCAATTGGCGCAGCGGCGGCAGCCCGAGCGGCGTGCCGTAGTCGGCAAGGGCCACATCATCGGCGCGCGCCACGTTGCGCAGCGCGCGACGCAGCGCTGCCTGCGGCATCCACGAGGCGGGCAGCCAGCCGCAGCCGGGCTTCAGCATCTCATCGCCCGCTTCCAGCGACTGCCGCGAAACCCAGAGCGGATCGACGGCGCGATCGAGTCGGGGGCCGATCTCGGCCAGCGACAGCGGCGCCAGCGATCCGGCGGCATAGAAGCCGGAGCCTGGCCGGGAACGGATCGCGCCTTCCGCCGCCAGTCGCTCATAGGCCTCGACCACTGTCGATTTGGAAACCTGCATGGATTTCGCGAAGGCGCGGATCGAGGGCAATCGGGCGCCGGGCGTGAGGCTGCGCGCGGCAATTCGCTGGCGGATGGTGGACATGACGCCTTCGACAAGGGTTCCGCTGTTGTCGAATCTCGCTGATACGTTCATCTGTACCTTCCGGCAAACCATTACAGTTTTGTTGAATTGTACTGCATTGTCTCTGGTGACGCCATGGGTATGGGCCCGATAG
>NZ_VFWS01000242.1:0-2187 GCF_006443065.1 Mesorhizobium sp. B1-1-5
CTGGAACCTGATGCCGCGGTCGAACGCTGGCCTTTCCTGGAGCCGGGCTCGTTCCGCTACGCCTACTTTTCGCCGGAAGGCGGCGCGCTGCATTGCCGCAAGATCGCGTCCGGCCTGGCCAAGTGGCTGCGCGCCAACGGCGCCAACGTCTACGAGAACAGAAAGGTGACGGCGGTCGCCTCAGAGGCAGGGCATATCGTGCTCGCGTCCGGGGAGCCGATGCAGGCCGCCCGCATCGTCGTCGCTGCGGGCGCCTGGGTGCTGAAACTGTTCCCCGAACTCGGCGGCGAACTGAAGACGTACCGAACCGCGCTCGCCTATGTCGAACCGCCGGCGGACCTCAAGGCCGTCTGGGAAGTTGCGCCCGTGGTCCTCGATGTAGGTGGCAAGACCGACGGCTACATGATTCCGCTGACCCGAGGTGCCGGCATGAAATTCGGTTCAGGCCTGCACAGGGTGCCGACCAGCGACGCCGACTGGAACCGGCAGCCGGTGCCGGGCGAGGGCGAGGCGATCCGCAACCTGTTTTCACCGCCGATCGCCCGCATCGAGGAGTATGAGGTGACCGAAGTGGTCACCTGCGCCTACACATTCACGGACGATGAGAAATTCCTGGCGCATGAGACGGGCAAGTGCCTGATCGTCTCGGCCTGCTCGGGCCATGGCTATAAATTCGGGGCGGCGGTCGGCCGGCGTGTGGCGGCGGCTGTCGATGATGGCGATATTGCCGGCCTGAAACGTTGGTTGCGAGCCGAAATCGCCTGAATTCAGTCCTGGCAATGCCTGGGAATATGCACGCGCCGCCAGCCGGATGAGCCTTCGCGCACCAGCACGCGCCGCGCGACGGTCTGGTAGGCGCCGGGAATGTCGATGACGCGCCTTTGCTCCGGTCGCACCAGCACCTCCTCGGCGATCCTGTCATATTGCGCCGGAATGACGACGCGCCTTGTGCGCTCCGGCCGGATCACCACCGTTTCGGCGACGCGTTCATAGCGCGCCTTGTGCCGGACCTTGCACAGCACCTTGCGGCCGTGGATGACGCGCCATTCCCAGGAATAGCCGCCATCATCGACCTTGACTGTGTGGTAGACCGTACGGGTGATTGCGGGCACCACCTCATAGGTCACCTGTGCCGGAACCGTCATCACCACCCGCTCGCGCGTGCCGTAGATCGGCGCTTCATAGTCGACCTGCTTGCTGGGCGGACTGATCATCACGTCCTCGTAGACCGTGTCATAGACATCAGGCGTTTGGACCGGCTCATAGCATTCGACGGCGCGGCCGCCGGCCGCCGTCTGCGAAATCGAGCCGAGCATGGTCAGCCCGGCCATGGCGAAGCATGCGGTTTTCCTGGACATGACGTTCCCCCTGTTGAACCGCGGACACAAGTTCAACGTTGAATTGTAGGGGAAGCGGTCCGCGAGAAAAGCGGGTTCGGCGCATTCGTTAAGTGACGCGGTTAAGAAACTGCTACCTGTCAGGCCGCAGGTGCCGTCGCGAGCCGGCGGAAGCGCCCGCCGTTGCGAATCTCGCCTGGAAAGCTTGATTCGACTTACCCAGATGGCTAGGAGGGGTCGGCCTTGCACAAGGATGAGCCGGCATCCTATTTACACAATAACGATCCAGAACCGATTCTGCCCGAGTTGCCAGCATGTCCGGCGCCGGAATCCCACCGCTAGACAAGAGATAACGAATGAAGAACCCCGTCGAAACCTACATGAACCTCGTTCCGATGGTGGTCGAGCAGACCAACCGCGGCGAGCGGGCCTACGACATTTTCTCGCGCCTCCTCAAAGAGCGCATCATTTTCATCACCGGTCCGGTCGAGGACGGCATGGCGACGCTGGTCTGCGCGCAGCTTCTGTTCCTGGAAGCCGAGAATCCGAAGAAGGAAATCAACCTCTACATCAATTCGCCCGGTGGCGTCGTCACCTCGGGCATGGCCATCTACGATACCATGCAATTCATCAAGCCGGCCGTGTCGACGCTGTGCATCGGCCAGGCGGCCTCCATGGGCTCGCTGCTCCTGACCGCCGGCCACAAGGACATGCGCTTCGCCACGCCGAACGCCCGCATCATGGTTCACCAGCCGTCCGGCGGCTTCCAGGGCCAGGCGTCCGACATCGAGCGTCATGCCCAGGACATCATCAAACTGAAGCGCCGCCTCAACGAGGTGTACGTCAAGCA
>NZ_VFWS01000243.1:0-2162 GCF_006443065.1 Mesorhizobium sp. B1-1-5
CGGCAAGTGCTGCCGACCACCAGCAGGGCCACAAAAGCAGCTGCCAGCCGATCGGCCTGTCCCAGCGCGCAAGCTGCGCATAGGGCCACAGCCAGCGCGGCAGCACGCGGTAGACCCAATGGCCGCTCGGCGCGTCGGCGACACGGCCCTGGGTCGCTTTCGACTGGACGGTTTCCATCACGCTGGAGTGGCAGCAGCAAGCAGCGCCGTCAAGCGGCCGCGTTGTCGCTCAAGCGCTGAAAACCTAGGCGGTGAAAACATCGTGACCGGCAAACCATGCCTTGGCGACCTCGATGAAGGCGACCGCTGCGTTTGACAGGCGCTGGCGCGTGTCGTGGGTCAGGATGATGCGCTGCATGGGCAGCGGATCGGAGAGCGGCTTGCAGACCAGCGGCAGGCCGTCATAGCTGCGGTCGCCATAAGGCCTCGTATAGCTGACCGCGACGCCGAAGCCGTTGGCCACCATGGAGCGCTGCAGCTCGAATGAGCTGGTCGTCGCTCGGGCGACCAGCGAGAGGCCGCGGCTGAGGAAGAGGTCCAACATGTGCTGCCAGCTATGCGGCTGGTCGGTGGTGATCAACGGATGCTGCGCGAGCTCGGCCAGGCTGACGGCGTGCTTGTCCGCCAGCACATGCCCGGCGGGCAGAAGCGCGTGCGGCCGCAATTCATGCAGCAGAATGCGCTTGAAATGCCCGGGCAGGCCGAGATCGTAGGTGAGGCCGAGATCGACGGCGCTGTCGGCCAGGCGCCGTCCGAGCGTGTCGAAAGTCTCGTCGCTTATGACGACCGTGACGGCCGGGCAGCGTTCGGCGAAGACGCGCACGAGCGCCGGCGCGAAATAGGGTGCCAGATCCTCGAAGCAGCCGAGCGCCAATTCGCCGCCGACATCGGCGTCGCGCGAACCGAGCGCCGCCAGCTCGTCCGCCTCGCCCAGCACCTGCCTTGCCTTGGCGACGGCCTTGCGGCCGAAGGATGTCAGCGAAACGCCGCTGCCGCGCTGGCGCACGAACAGTTTCTGGCCAAGCGCGTCCTCGACATTGTCGATCGCCACCGAGATCGACGGCTGCGACACGTTCAGCGCCTGGGCTGCCGCGGTCACGCTGCCATAGCGGGCGACGGCAACGACATAGCGCAATTGCGCGAGGGTCAGTCTCATAGGCAAAAACTATAAACCAGATGGCAAGTTATTATTTTACGCGATGTCGGGCGCTTGCGATAGTTGCTTGCCAAACCCAAGGAGAACGCGCCATGGCCAGCCCAATGATCGATGCCTCGACGATTGCCGATTACCAGCGCGATGGCGCGGTCTGCATCCGCGGCGCCTTCAAGGACTGGGTCGGTGTCATCGCCGACGGCATCGAGCGCAACATTGAGAACCGCAGCGCCGCCGCCTCCGACATCGCCGGCGGCAAGGGCAGCTTCTTCGACGATTACTGCAACTGGGAGCGCATCCCGGAATTCGTCAGGATCGTGCGCGAGTCGCCGGCCGCCGAGCTCGCGGCCGCGGTCATGCAGTCGCGCAGCGCCCAGTTCTTCCACGACCACGTCCTGGTCAAGGAGCCCGGCACGCAGAAGCCGACGCCGTGGCACCAGGATATCCCCTATTACTTCGTCGACGGCAGCCAGACGGTGAGCTTCTGGATCCCGATCGATCCCGTGAAGGAAGCGACGCTGAGGCTGATCGCCGGCTCGCACAGATGGGAAAAGATGGTGCTGCCGGTGCGCTGGCTGAACGACGACAACTTTTATGCCGGCGAGGGCGACTACCGGCCGGTGCCCGACCCCGACAACGACGCCTCGATGAAGGTGCTCGAATGGGAGATGGAGCCGGGCGACGCCATCCTGTTCGATTTCCGCACCGCGCATGGCGCGCGCGGCAACATGACGGCGGCGCGGCGCCGGGCGCTGTCGCTGCGCTGGGTCGGCGACGACGCGCATTATGTCGAGCGTCCCGGCCGCACCTCGCCGCCCTATCCGGGGCACGACATGAAGCCCGGCCAGAAACTGCGCGAGGATTGGTTTCCCGTTATTTTTCAGAGCTAGTGGCACTGCACAGGGATCTTGACCGGTCGGCTCTGTTTGCGTTGGCAGGTGGTACGCGTTGGAGATTGGCCGAAAACGCCCATCGCGATCGTCATTCCAGGGCGGAGCAGGAGCGAAGC
>NZ_VFWS01000244.1:0-2107 GCF_006443065.1 Mesorhizobium sp. B1-1-5
GTCCTCGACATTGCCGAAATGGTCGAAATGCGCGTGCGTGACGAAAACTGTGTCGACGTTCTTGGGCGAGAGGCCGATTTCGCCAAGAACGGCGTCGGGCGAGTGCCAGTTCTCGACGCCAAATTTGTCGGCGAGATGCTTGCCGTAGTCCTTGTTGTTGTAGCCGACATCGACCATGGCAACGCGACCGTTGCCCTTGATCAGCGCGTAGCAGTAGGGAAGTTTCACGTAGCCCTGGTTGTGGGCGCCGTAGAGCACCCCGCTCTTGTGGTAGTTGCTGACATAGCTGTACTCAAGCACCCAGATCGAATATTGGCCCATTGCTTCCTCCCTGTTGTCGCCAACGCTGCGCACAGCTGCAGCAGGCGTGATTGAAATCGACCGGCGTCATACCGGCCCGCGGTTCCGACGCCGCCTGCAGCCCGGCGTAGGCGCGTTTGATCCTCTCCCCGGCCCGGTCGAGCTCCTGCTGCCAGTCGCGCCGCAGTCGGGCCGAACCGAAATCGTCCAGGACCTCGCCCAGCGTTGCATGAGCGGCCCCCAGACGCGCGCAATGGCTTTCGAGCCCATGCGGCGCGTGCAAGGCGCCCAGCCGCTGCTCCACCTCCGTCCACCGTTCGCGGGCCACCGGAATGTCAGGCAGATCGAGCACGTCGCGGCGTCCGCCGGCCTGAGCCAGGACCAGCAGGCCAGCGAGTTGGCCGATCAGCCGGCGCAGGCCTTCGTAGACGGGGCGGGTTGCCACGACGTAGCGGACGATGGCTTCGTCGGCCAACGCGGCATCGTTCACGGTGGCGACGGGTTCCTCGCTTCCGGTGACGGAGACATGGGGCGCCGCGACGACCTCGCAGTCATAGCGGTGGACGCTTACCGCCCGCTCGAAGAAGCGCTTTCCCGGGATATCAGCCATGGTGCCTTTTTCGCGTCGTCGCGCGCTCGATCACCGCGCCGGGCGGGATTAGTTGAACGATCGGCTCCCGGCCGGAATTCGTGCTCAATTCCTTCGCCAGGCTGACCGTGGCCTCGAGCATCTGGTCAATGGGCTGCCGGACGGTCGTCAGCCCGTGCGAAGGCCAGTGGGCCATCTCGATATCGTCGAAGCCGACGATCGAAATGTCGTCCGGCACGCCGAGCGCCAGCTCTCGCCGCACGCCGTCGAGAAAGCCAATGGCGAGAATGTCGTTGGCGCAGAAGACACCGTCGGGAACCTCTTTCAGGTCACGCAGCTTGCGCGCCGCTTCGTAGCCGGCGTGATAGCTGAACTGGCCTGCCTCGATAACTATCGGCGCGGCGAGGCCACGCTCGACGGCGCGTTCGCTGAAGCCCCTGTGGCGTGCGACATTGGTGGAGGCATCGGGCAAGGCGGCGATGTAGGCCAGGCGCTGGTGGCCGGTATCGACGAGATAGTCGGCGATGCTGCGGCCGCCGAGTATATTGTCGCAGGAAATGCCGAACGCGTGGTCGTCGGCCGAGAGTCGGTTGAAAAAGATCACCGGAGTGCCGGCCCTACGGCATTCCTGCGCGGCCGCCGAAGACAGGGAGGCCGCCAGGATGATGGCAAGATCTGGCTGGTAGTTGAGCAGCAGGCGTAGCGCCTGGTCGACGTCTCCCGACTGGTCGGCGGCGACGAGCATCACGTTCATGTCGATGGCACGAAGGGCGGTGGTCAGCCGCGTCAGCACTTCCGGATAGAACGGGTTCTTGATGTCCGCGACGACGATACCCACGATACGCGTCTTCTTGGTGATGAGGCTGCGCGCGAAAGGGTTCGGCGAATAGCCGATCTCCCTCGCACGGTTCAGCACCAGGTCCCGCGTATCCTTGGCGATCACGGCATCGGCGTGAAAGGCCCTGGATACGGTCGAAACAGACATGCCGAGATCGCGCGCCAGATCCTTCACGGTCAGGCGGGGCTTGCTGTTCTTGTTGCGGGCGATGATCGACATGAAAACTCCGTTGGCGCGCTGGCTTAGGCCTGGTTGCGACCTCCATAGCGGCGGACCCGGATGTTCGCCTGCTCGGCATGCCCATAGAATCCCTCGAGGACACACAGGCGCGAACAGTACTCGCCTATCATGGCGCTCGCTTCGTCGGTCAGGACGCGCTG
>NZ_VFWS01000245.1:0-2096 GCF_006443065.1 Mesorhizobium sp. B1-1-5
GCAGCGGCGCCACGCCCATCCGCGTCTTCGAGTCCGGTTCGATCCTCACCTATCTCGCCGAAAAGTTCGGCGAGTTCCTGCCGACCGACCAGCCGGCGCGCGCCGAGACCCTGTCCTGGCTGTTCTGGCAGATGGGCTCTGCCCCTTATCTCGGCGGCGGCTTCGGTCATTTCTATGCGTACGCGCCGACCAAGATCGAATACGCCATCGACCGCTTTGCCATGGAAACCAAGCGCCAGCTCGACGTGCTCGACCGCCGCCTGGCCGAAACCGAATATCTTTCCGGCGCCGGCTACTCGATCGCCGACATGGCGGTCTGGCCCTGGTATGGCGGACTGGCGCTCGGCCGCATGTACAATGATTCCGGCGAGTTCCTTTCGGTGCAGGATTACAAGAACGTGCAGCGCTGGGCGAAGGCGATCGACGAGCGCCCCGCGGTCAAGCGCGGACGCATGGTCAACCGCGCCTTCGGCGAACCCGCGATGCAGCTGCACGAACGCCACGACGCCAGCGATTTCGACACGAACACGCAGGACAAGCTCGCGGCTGAGTGAGCTGCGAGGGCGGGCAGCGGCGCTGCCCGCCCTCCGTTTGATTTTGCGAAAGCGTCGATAACGGCAACGTCTCACCTGGAGGCGTGGATATCGCGCCGATCCGCTCCGCGCCGTCCAAGACGGCAATGCGTCTTCTTCTATCATCGTCCGACGTCAACAGCGGTCCTCTCACACAGGCCCCATAGAAATCTGTTGCGCAAATGCCGGCCGGGGCGCAACGTGTTGCCAGCAGATCGATGCAAGCGAGCAAATCGATCCTGCAGCGCGGCGTCCTTGTCGCGCAGGGCATGCCTAGGGTTGCCGCGGCGTCCTTTTTTGGCGCGAGCACGCGGCCTTGGTTTGGTCGGGGGAACAAATGACGCTCACGCTGATCGGGGCCGGCTTCGGGCGCACCGGTACATGGTCGACCTTCGTCGCGCTGAACAGGCTCGGCCTGCCCTGCTACCACATGCAGGAAGTGATCCTGAAC
The DNA here is from genome assembly GCF_006443065.1 of Mesorhizobium sp. B1-1-5. Taxonomy (NCBI): domain Bacteria; kingdom Pseudomonadati; phylum Pseudomonadota; class Alphaproteobacteria; order Hyphomicrobiales; family Phyllobacteriaceae; genus Mesorhizobium; species Mesorhizobium sp. B1-1-5. The sequence goes on from NZ_VFWS01000245.1 coordinate 1,024, forward strand.
AAGGCCAACAAGGGCCATCTCGATTTCTGGCGCAAGGTGGCCAACAGCCCGCCCGGCACGCAGCAGGACTGGAGCCGGGTATTCGGCAATTACAAGGCGACGGTCGACAATCCAGGCTGCTGCGTGTGGCGCGAACTGATGGCCGCCTATCCCGACGCCAAGGTGCTGCTCACCTTGCACCCGCGCGGCGCGGAAGCCTGGTACGACAGCACCATAGACACGATCTACTTCACCGAGAATGTCTGGCAGTTCAAGATCCTGGAATGGCTGACGCCGTTCGGCCGGAAATTCGGCGACATGTCACGCAGGCTGATCTGGGGCCGCACGCTAGCCGGCGTCATGGGCAACCGCGCCAAGGCCGTGGAGCGCTACAACGCATATGTCGAGGAAGTGAAGGCGGCGGTGCCGCCGGAAAAGCTGCTGGTGTTCAAGGTCAGCGAAGGCTGGGCCCCGCTCTGCCACTTCCTCGACGTGGCGCAACCGAACGAGCCCTTCCCCAATCTCAACGACCGCGAGGCCATCAAGAAGATCATCGCCGACATCATCAAGGGCTCCTACATCATGCTGGCGCTAAGCGTGGCGGCCGTTATCGCGGTGATCGCGGCGCTATGGTGGTGGCTGGGGTAGTTGGGCGCCGTTCGTCGATCCCTCGGTGCAGCGGGAGCGAAGCGACGCGAAGGCTTTGCGATCCAGGCCACGCGATTGCGAAAAAGCGCTACGGTCAAAACAAGGGCGTCGTTGTCGATACCGCCAAGCAGGCTGAATCGCGCGATCACCGCGTTAATTGGTGCCGCCGTCCGAGGACCGTCGTACCCGAATCTCGATACGCCGGCGTTCCCGAACATCGCCAACGCGGCTGCCGTCGGCGATAATGTCTCCCGGCATTACGAGCTGTGCCGCTGACAACGGAATGATCTTCACACTGCCCAGCCGTCCCGTCTGGATCAGCGCGTTCGCTACCGCGATAGCGCGCGAGAGCCCCAGCCCCGCATTGTCGGCCGGGGTCAAATCGCTGATAGCGCTGGCTCCGTTCATCGCCGAGATCGCAACCGCATCGAGGTTGGACGGCTTGG
>NZ_VFWS01000246.1:0-2079 GCF_006443065.1 Mesorhizobium sp. B1-1-5
ACGCCGGCGTTCCCTGGAACACCCCTCATCCGTCTCGGCGCTTCGCGCCGATCCACCTTCTCCCACAAGGGGAGAAGGGAAGGGCGTGCCGCATGACCGCCCGCCCCGCCATCGCCGCCGACATCGTCAAACTTTTCGCCGCCCGCGACACCCACGCCGCGGAAGTCGCCGTGCTGCAGCCGGCCGACCCATTCCTCGACATGGCCGGCGAGGACCTGCGGCGCCGCATCTTCCTGACTGAAAGCGAGACCGGCAAGACGCTGTGCCTGCGGCCCGAATTCACCATTCCCGTCTGCCTCGATCACATCGCCAGCCAGGCCGGCACGCCCCGCCGCTATTCCTATCTGGGCGAGGTGTTCCGCCAGCGCCGCGACGGCGGCAACGAGTTCTTCCAGGCCGGCATCGAGGATCTCGGCGACCGCGACACCGCCGCGGCCGATGCCCGCTCGCTGGCCGACGCGCATGCACTGCTGTCGCTGGTGCTGCCCGGCCGGAAGCTCGCCATCACGCTTGGCGACCAGACTCTGTTCGAGGCCGTGCTGGCGGCCCTCGGCTTGCCGCGCGGTTGGCGCATGCGCCTTGCGCGTGCCTTCGGCTCGGCGCCGATGCTGGAGGCAGCCCTTGCCGATCTCGCCAATCCGCCGCGCAACAGCCAGCTCTCCGGTCCGGTCGCCCTGCTGGTGCTCGACGGCGATGCGGAAGGCCTTGCCGCGCACATTGCCGACGGCATGGAGGAAGCCGGGCTTTCGGCGTCATCCGGCCGCGCCCCGGCCGACATTGCGCGCAGGCTGATCGAGAAAGCGCAGCTGCGCAGCGTGCGGCTGTCCGACGAGGCGTTTTCGGCGTTGAAAGGTTTTCTCGAGATCGACGTCGCGCTCGACAGCGCGACCGCGGCGCTGGAAAAATTCGCCGCCGATGCCGGCCTGTCGCTGGGACCGGCGCTGGAGAACTTCGCCGCCCGCGCCAAGGCGATCGAGGCGCATGGGCTGTCGGCGGCAGAAATCCGCTATGACGCCGCTTTCGGCCGTCCGCTCGACTACTACACCGGCCTCGTCTTCGAGATCGCGGCGGCGGATGGCGATCGCCCGCTGGTCGGCGGCGGTCGCTACGACCGGCTGCTGACGCTGCTGGGTGCAAAAAAGCCGATTCCCGGCGTCGGCTTCTCGGTTTGGCTCGATCGCATCGAAGCCTTGCGGGAGAACGCCAGATGATCACGTTGGCGATCCCCTCGAAGGGCCGTCTCAAGGAGCAGTCGCTCGAAGTGCTGGCCAAGGCCGGCCTGGCCGTCACTCTGCCTGAGGACGACCGTAAATACCGCGCCCGCATCGACGGTCTCGACAATGTCGAGGTGGCCTTTCTTTCTGCATCCGAGATCGCCGGCGAGATCGGCCAAGGCGCGGTCGATCTCGGCATCACCGGCGAGGACCTTTTGCGCGAGAACCTCGCCGACTGGGAAGCGCGCGCCGAGGTCGTCGCGCGCCTCGGCTTCGGCCATGCCGATGTCGTGGTCGCGGTGCCCGACATCTGGCTGGACGTCGACAGCATGGCCGATCTCGACGATGTTGCCGCCGATTTCCGCCAGCGCCATGGCCGGCGCTTGCGCATCGCCACCAAATACTGGCGGCTGACGCAGCAGTTCTTTTCGCTCAAGCACGGCATCCAGGTCTACCGCATCGTCGAAAGCCTCGGCGCCACCGAAGGCGCCCCGGCCGCCGGGCTTGCGGATGTCATCGTCGACATCACCACCACCGGCTCGACGTTGCGCGCCAACCACCTCAAGGTGCTGGGCGACGGTACGATCCTGAAGTCGCAGGCCTGTCTGGTCGCTTCGAAGAAGCAGCGCGATGCGGTCGACAAAGCGGTCTTGCGCGACATCGCCGCGAAGATGTCAGCAATAGCGGGATAGCGTCGGCGCTGCCCCTCATCCGGCCGCTTCGCGGCCACCTTCTCCCCGGCGGGGAGAAGAGATTGGCGCCGACGCCGACAATCTCCTCTCCCCGCCGGGCTAGCGTGCGCACACATTTGCTTCGAGCTGTGGTCAAGCGTGAAGAGACGCGGTCGGGAAATGGCTTGAAGCGT
>NZ_VFWS01000247.1:0-2078 GCF_006443065.1 Mesorhizobium sp. B1-1-5
GAGAAGAGGCTGGCTCAGCCGCCGGCGACCTCTTCTCCCCTCGGGGAGAAGGTGGCCCGAAGGGCCGGATGAGGGGGCCTGCCGGGCGAGACCCGGCAGGGGGCAAGGCCGATAATCAGGCCGGGGTCATCAGCGCCGGCAGCAGAGCGCCGGACACGTGCTGCACGACATTGACCTTCTTCGAATGCACGATCGGCTGCGCATATTGGATCAGCGGCAGCACATAGGCCTGCTCGGCGATGTATTTGTCGACAGCCTTCCAGCCGGCGATGCGCTTGGCCTCGTCCTTCTCGCCCCATAGCGGGTTGATCATGTCGATCAGGTCCTGGCTGTCCCACACCGAATGCGGGCTCGGGCCATACATGGCAAAGCCGGTCGAGGTGGTCGGATCGCCGATCGAATTGCCCCAGTTGTAGAAAGCAGCCGGCGCCAGCTTGTCGGCGGCGCGCAGCTCGTAATGCTTGGCGATCTCGTAGACCTCGATATTGGCCTCGATGCCGACCTTGCGCCACATGCCGACGATCGCCTGGATCATCTCGTAGTCCTTGGGCTTGAAGCCCTTGGTCGTCTGGATGGTGAACTTGACCGGCTTCTTGGGCGAATAGCCGGAGGCGGCGAGCAGCTCCTTGGCCTTTTCCGGATTGTGCTCAACCTTGATCGATGGATCGAAGGCCGTGTATTCCGGCGTCTCCAGCGTCGCGATCGGCTGGCCGTAGCCGCGCAGCAGCCGCTTGACCAGAAGCTCCTTGTCGACTGCCATCACGGCCGCTTGGCGGACGTTCTTGTCCAGCATCGCCTCGATGTCATTGAAGAAGATCATGCCGATGTCGGAAACATTCTTGACTGAGCCGGCAAGTCCGTCCTTGGCGATCAGCCGGTCATATTCCTCATAGGGGATTTCGAGCGTCACCTGCGAGGAGCCGGATTCGATCTCGGCGACGCGGCTCGCCGCGTCGGTGACGAATTTGATCGTCACGTTCTCGAAGGCCGGCTTGGTGCCCCAATAATGCGGATTGGCCTTCAGCCGCAGGAAGGCGTTGCGCTCGAACTTGTCGACCATATAGGGACCGGTGCCGATCGGCGCCTTCTCGAAGCCTTCCGCGCCGACCTTCTCGTAATAGGCTTTGGGCAGGAAGTAGCCGGTCAGGAACGACATCCACTTGAAATAGACCGGGTCGAATTGCACGACGTCGCCGGTGATCTTGTTGCCGTCGATCTTGAAGTTGTTGACGTTCTTCCAGACGAACTGGATCGGGTTGCCGGTCTTCTCGTCACCGGCGCGGGTCAGCGACCACACCACGTCTTCGGCCGTGAAGGGCGAGCCGTCATGCCATTTCACGCCGTCGCGCACCGTCATCGTCACCTTGGTGCGGTCGTCGTTCCAGCCCCATTCGGTGAGCAGCCCGGGCGTGAAGGAAAGGTCCGGCTTCTGCCCGATGATCTGGTCGAACACCGACTGATAGAGTCCCTGGATGGTCGGGTTGACGGCCGAGGGTCCGGTCGTCGGGTCCCATGAAGGCAGGTTGACGTTGTAGGCGATGGTGAGTTCGTCCGCCGCCTTTGCCGCCCTCGGCAGGCCGAGCGTCGCAGCACCGATCGCTGCGGCACTATATCCGAGAAGGTCGCGTCTGTTGATGGTCATGGTCGTTCCCCTTGTTGGTTATCATTTGTCCGCGCGGCGTTTTCATTCGGTGGTGGGCAACCCGCGCCTTGTCCATCCCGGAATTCTAGCCCTTTGTTGGAGCCTGATGCCGAAAACCGGTTCCAGTTTTCGGCATCAGGCTCTAGTTCCCTGACACAGGGATTTTGAAAGGTTGCCGTTTGTCTTGGTGCAAGATTTCCGTTCTTTTCCGTGAAAATCGGCGCAAACGCCGGGATTGGTTGAAGCCGCCCCAACGTCGTCATTCCAGGGCGGAGCAAGGAGCGAAGCGACGCGCGCAGACCATAGAATCCATTCCGTGGCTTGGAAGCGCCGCCGCGGTGCAGAATTGTGCTCCGTTCCATTCCTTGGCGAAGGTAACGGCATGGATTCCAGGGTCTTCGCGACGGAGCTTCGCTCCTGCTCCGCCCTGGAATGA
>NZ_VFWS01000248.1:0-2068 GCF_006443065.1 Mesorhizobium sp. B1-1-5
GTTGGACCTCCGACCGTATAGTACGCCACGCCTCGTTCCAGGGGCTGCGCGAGGACAAGCCGGCGGAGGAAGTCGTGCAGGAACAGCCGAAGGCACCGACAGGCAAAAGCACGGCCCGGGCCAAGCCGGCGTCAAGCGGCGCAACGCCGGCAAGGGCGGCAACCACCACGGTGAAGCTGTCTCACCCAGAAAAGCTGCTGTGGCCCGACGAAAAGATATCCAAGCAGGGGCTGCTCGATCATTACGCGCTGGTGTGGCCGCGCATGAAACAATTCGTGGTCAACCGCCCGCTCAGCCTGGTCAGGGCCCCTGATGGTGTCGGCGGCCAGCGCTTCTTCCAGAAGCATGCCTCGCCCGGCATGCATGACAAGATCGAGAAGACGAGGGATCCCACGGATGGCGAGGAAATCCTGTTCATCCGTGACTTCGACGGCATCGCGGCACTTGTCCAGCTCGGCGTGGTCGAGATCCACATCTGGGGTTGCACCATCGACGAGCTCGAACGTCCCGACCAGATCGTCTTCGATCTCGACCCCGATGAAGGCGTCGACGTGAAGGCGGTGCGGGCGGCGGCACTCGACATAAGGGGCAAGCTTGACGAGCTGTCGCTGCCCAATTTCGTCAAGACGTCGGGTGGCAAGGGCTTTCATGTCGTCGTGCCGCTGAAGCCGTCGGCCAACTGGGAGGAGGTGAAAGGCTTCGCCCATGATTTCGCGCGCGCGCTGGAACAGGGCGCGCCCGACCGCTACACCGCGACGCTGTCCAAGAAGGCGCGCACCGGCAAGATATTCGTCGACTATCTGCGCAATGGCAGCGGCGCGACCACGGTCGCGCCCTACTCGTCGCGGGCCAAGAAGGGTGCCACGGTGTCGATGCCGGTGACCTGGGCCGAGATCGAAGCCGGCCTGCCGCCGAACGCATTCCCCATCGGCGACAAGACGACGCTGAAGCAACTCGCGGAAGCCGATCCGTGGAAGGATTTCTTCAAGAAGGGGAAGGTGTTGAAGCGGGAGTAATCCTGCCCGCATTTGCAGTGCGGCGATCCTTCGCGCCTGTCCCGCCGACGAATCGAGCTGGCAACAGCGCCGATAGCTCAAGCCAAAATCACCTTCTCGAACGCCTGTTTGCCGGGCGGCGAAAAAATCACGGCGCGGCTGTCCTTCTCCCGGCGCGCCCATTTCTCGGTGAGGATCTTGTCGAGGATGGCGGCGCCCAGCGTGCCGGCGAGATGCGAGCGCCGTACGCTCCAGTCGAGGCAGGCGCGGCACACCGGCCGCCGGGCCTTCGCCTCCACATCGATCCCTAGCGCCGCGAAATGCGAGGCGGCCGAAGGCGCCAAGCGGATTTCGCCGTGGTCTCGCAGCAGCAGTCTCCGGTCGATGAGGCGGTCGAGCATCGCCACCGCCTGCTCGCCGGCAAGATGATCGTAGCAGACGCGCGCCACGCGCATCGCCCCGTCGCGCGGGCCCGGCCGCACGCGCCTGGGGCCGATGGTTTCGGCGACGCCGGCGATGGCTTCGATCATTTCAGCCACCTGCGGCCCGGCGAGCCCGTAATAGCGATGCCGGCCCTGGCTTGCCACGGTCAGCAGCCCGCCTTCCATCAGTTTCGACAGATGCGAGGAGGCGGTCGGCATCGAGACGCCGGCCTCAAGCGCCAGTTCGCTTGCCGTCAGCGCCGTGCCGCCCATCAGTGCGTTGAGCATGTTGGCGCGGGCCGGGTCGCCGATCAGGCTGGCGATGCGGGCAATGTCGGGTCCTTCGCGCATAGTTTCATCCCTATCGAAGCATTCTCGCCAGATAATCACTATCCTTCGCTGAGCTCAAGGAGCGCTGATGATGCTCCTGACAGGAAACTGCTTAGCACACCGGCGTGGGCGCCGTTTCGACAGAGATCGAATTATCGATGCGACAAATCCAGGGAGACCGGAATGACCATCACCTGCTTCATCCGCTACAAGATCGATCCGTTCGGCAAGGCCGCGTTCGAGGAATATGCCCGTAACTGGGGCCAGGCCATTCCGCGCTGTGGCGCCGACCTGATCGGCTACTACGCGCCGCATGAAGGC
>NZ_VFWS01000249.1:0-2067 GCF_006443065.1 Mesorhizobium sp. B1-1-5
CATCGAATCGGCGGTGTTGGCGGCCTTGTAGGCAGCACCTCCGGCGAGGCCGCCGACGCCCGTCCAGAAGGCGGGGGCAACGATGCCGTCGGAAAAATTCTCGGCCAGGCTCTCGATCGCCGCGCGGCAGACGCCGGCCCTGTCGAGGGTTTCGGGATCGCGGCCGACGATGCGCGAGACGGCGGCGCGGCCCATGTCGAGGCCGCCCGAGTCGAGCGCATCGGCGACGGCCTCGACATGCTCATAAAGGCTCCGCTGCGACAGGAACGATGTTGCCAGAAGGGCGGTGATGAACAGTCCCAGGGGAATGAACCAGAGCAGGATCTGCACGCACAGGCCAATTAGCGCCGGCACCAGCACGATGACCAGAAGCGCCTGGACACCACGTTGGCGACGCAGTGCGTCGGGATCAGTGGCGCGGTTGAGCCTGCGATCGAGAAAGGATATCAGCCTGCCAAACCACATCACGGGATGGCCGATGGCGCGAAACAGCCAGTCGGGGTAGCCCAGCGCGGATTCGATGGCCAATGACAGGAAAGCGATCAGGACTGACATGAAGCTTCTTGAAGGAGCGGTGGACCATGGTGGAAGTCTCGGCCGGGCAAGGGCGCTTTTCCCCAACGCCCCCCAGCCTTTCGTCGACCTCTCGACCGGAATCAATCCGCACTCCTACCCGCTTTTCGAGCTGCCCGCCACCTCGCTGTCGCGATTGCCGGAAGCGGGGCGGGCGCGTGAGCTGACGGCGATCGCGGCCAGTAGCTATGGTGCGCCCTCGCCAGCCAATGTCGTCGCTGCGCCCGGTACGCAGATCCTGCTGCCGCGCGTGGCATCGCTGGTCGCGCCGGGCAGGGCGCTCGTTCTAGGGCCGACCTATGCCGAACATGCCCGCGCGGCGGCGATCGCGGGGCACGAGGTGACCGAAGTCAGCGATTTCGCTGATCTGGCGAATGCCGACCTTGCCGTCGTGGTCAACCCGAACAACCCGGATGGGCGCATCGTCGAGCGCGACCGGCTGCTGGCGCTGGCCGCCGGTTTGCGCGCCAAGGGCGGGCTGCTGGTCGTCGACGAGGCGTTCATGGATGTCGGCCCGCGCGACCACAGCCTTGCCGGCGATGTCGGCCCGGGCGGCATCGTCGTGCTGCGCTCTTTCGGCAAGTTTTTCGGGCTGGCCGGTTTGCGGCTTGGATTTGCGCTTGCCGACGCGCCGGCGGCCCAACGGCTGGAAACGCAATTCGGACCTTGGGCCGTCGCCGGCCCGGCGCTCGAATATGGCATTCGCGCACTTGCCGATATCGGCTGGCAGGACGCGATGCGCGCGTCGCTGACGGAGGTATCGGCTCGGCTCGACGGGCTGTTCGGTCGTTTCGGCGTGCCTGCCGCGGGCGGCACCACATTGTTCCGCTATCTCAGCCTGCCGGATGCCGCCGGCTTGTTTGCAGCGCTTGGCGAGCGCGGCATCCTGCTTCGCCATTTCACCGACCGCCCGCACGTCCTGCGGGCAGGCATGCCGGGGAACGAGGAGGAGTGGCTGCGGCTTGAATCCGCCCTTGCCGAATGGGCGGCGCGGCGCGAGGATCGAGCGGAAGGTATCAAACCATGATCCATGTCTGCTCGCTGGCAAAGGTCGAGGAAACGGTGGCGAGGACCGGCGCCGAGCGGCTGCTGTCGCTGTTGGCCGCCGGCACCGATGTGCTCCGCCCGGCCTCGATCATGAGGGAAAACCATCTGCACCTGGTCATGCACGACATCGCGGCGGCGCAGGATGGCATGACCATGCCGGGCGAGGAGCATGTGCGCAATCTGCTCGATTTCGCGCGCCGCTGGGACCGCGCAAGGCCGATGGTCGTTCACTGTTATGCCGGCATCAGCCGCTCGACAGCCTCCGCCTATATCATCGCTGCCGCGCTGGCGCCGAAACGCGACGAGGCCGAGCTGGCCCGGACGTTGCGGAGGTTGTCGCCTTCGGCGACGCCCAATCCGCGGCTGATCGCGGTGGCCGACGCGCTGCTTGGTCGAGGCGGCCGCATGATCGCGGCAATCGAAGCGATCGGGCGCGGCGCCGATGCC
>NZ_VFWS01000025.1:0-54559 GCF_006443065.1 Mesorhizobium sp. B1-1-5
CAACACCATGGTCGACCAGCTGAACTCCTTCGCCGGCGAGGTGACACGCGTCGCACGTGAAGTCGGCACGGAAGGAAAGCTTGGAGGTCAGGCCGAAGTGCGCGGCGTGGCCGGCACCTGGAAGGATCTGACCGACAACGTCAACCTGATGGCCACCAATCTGACCAACCAGGTGCGCGGCATCGCCGACGTCGTGACTGCGGTTGCGCAAGGCAATCTCAAACGCAAGCTGACTGTGGACGCGAAGGGCGAAATCGCCTCCCTCGCGGACACCATCAATGGGATGATCGAAACGCTCGCCACCTTTGCCGACCAGGTGACCAATGTCGCGCGCGAAGTCGGCATCGAAGGCAAGCTTGGAGGCCAGGCACGCGTGCCGGGCGCTGCCGGTCTGTGGCGCGATCTTACGGATAACGTCAATCAGTTGGCGGCCAATCTGACCACCCAGGTCCGCGCAATCGCCGAGGTCTCGACGGCGGTGACGAAGGGCGATCTGACGCGCTCGATCAGCGTCGAGGCTTCCGGTGAGGTCGCCGCGCTCAAGGACAACATCAATGAGATGATCCGCAATCTCAAGGATCAGACGTTGAAAAACGCCGAGCAAGATTGGCTGAAGACCAATCTGGCGCGCTTCTCCCGCATGCTGCAGGGAGAGCGCGATCTGGCCACGGTGTCGCGTCTCATCATGTCCGAGCTCGCTCCGCTTGTGAACGCGCAATACGGCGTCTTTTACGTGACCAATCGGGACGAGGAGGAGTCGTATTTGGAACTGGCCGCGTCCTATGGTGCCGAGAGCAAGGCGGCAATCAAGCAACGCCTCGATCTGCGTGAGGGTCTCGTCGGACAAAGCGCTGCCGACAAGCGAGCCATTATGCTCGACAATGTTCCGCCGGACTTTTTGCGCGTCACATCGGGGCTTGGCAGCGCCTCGCCGGCGAATGTCATCATTCTGCCCGCCCTATTCGAGGATGAGGTCAAGGCCGTCATCGAGCTCGCGTCCTTCGGCGAGTTCCGCGACACGCATCAATCGTTTCTCAATCAGCTGATGGAATCGGTCGGCATCGTCCTCAACACGATCGCCGCGACGATGCGCACCGAGGGCCTGCTCAAGCAATCGCAACTGCTGACGTCCGAGCTGCAGGCGCGTCAGACCGAGCTGACGAAAAAGCAGGAGGAACTGCACGCCACGAACGAGGAACTCCAGGAGAAGGCCCAACTTCTGGAGAACGAAAAGAAACAGGTCGAAAACAAAAATCTCGAAATCGAGATGGCGCGCCGGGCGCTCGAGGAGAAAGCCGAGCAGCTGGCGCTTACCTCCAAGTACAAATCCGAGTTCCTCGCCAACATGAGCCATGAGCTCAGAACACCGCTCAATTCGCTTCTCATCCTTTCAAATCTGCTTGCCACGAACCAGCAGGGCAACCTCAACGAAAAGCAGGTCGAGTTTGCTCGCACCATCAATTCGGCCGGCACAGACCTTCTCAGTCTGATCAACGACATCCTCGATTTGTCGAAGATCGAGTCCGGCACGGTCTCGATCGAGATCAACCATATGCCGGTCGCCCATTTGCGCCAGCATATGGAGCGCACGTTCCGCCAGCTTGCAGCCGACAAGGGTCTGGGCTTTACCATCAATGTCGATCCCGCTCTTCCGGAAACCGTGCGCACGGACGAGAAGCGGTTGCAGCAGATCGTGCTCAACCTGCTGTCGAACGCCTTCAAGTTCACCTCCGAAGGCAAGGTCAGCCTGAATTTCAAAATGGAGAAGGCGGGACGCCGCAACGGCGCCAAGCTGCCCAGGAAAGCGCTTGCCATAGCGGTGACCGACACCGGTATCGGCATCCCGGAAGACAAACAGAAACTGATTTTCGAGGCGTTCCAGCAGGCCGACGGCACGACCAGCCGCAAATATGGAGGGACCGGTCTTGGGCTCTCGATCAGCCGTGAGATCGCCCGTTTGCTCGGCGGTGAGCTAAGAGTTGAAAGCATTCCCGGCAAAGGATCGACGTTTACGCTGATCATTCCGATCGATGGTCCCAGGGTTGCCGCCGCCAGCCAGCCGGAACTGCTTCCGGCCACCGAGGCAATCGCGACGACAGCGGCGCCCAGCGGTTTGCCGTCGGCGGAATTGATGGACGATCGCGACGCTATATCGGCGCAAGACAGGGTCGTTTTGATCGTCGAGGACGACCCGACCTTTGGGGGTCTCCTGTTGGGCCTGGCACGGTCTGCCGGGTTGAAAGGCGTCCTGTCGACCGCAGGCTCCGGTACCTTGGCGCTGGCCCGCAAGCTGGTGCCGGACGCGATCACACTGGACCTCGGCCTTGCGGACATCGATGGATGGGTGCTCTTCGACCTGCTGCGCCATGATCCGAAGACCGCCGGCATTCCCATTCACGTGATTTCCGGAGCGGAAGACATCGATGGGCTGGCTCGCAAAGGGGCATCGAGCATCTCGACCAAACCGGTGTCATCCGAGGAGCTGGTGAAGGTGTTCCAGGAAATTCATTCGAGGAACCTACGCGTCCAGCGCCGGGTGCTCGTGGCTGACTCCGATCCCGAGCGCCGCCTTTCCCTGGTCGAGACGATCCGGGACGGCGTCACATCGGTCACCGCAATCAGTCGCGCGGCAACCGCGGAGGACATCGACCTCGCCTCATTCGATGCGGTTGTCCTTGGGCTTGGAAAATCTGCCAGGGATAATGCGCGGGCCCTCGACGAGCTCACCAACCAGTTTTCAGACGGCCTTCCCCCACTTCTGTTTTTTGCCCCTCATTCGGAAGCAGTTGAACAGGTGCTGGCGTTGAACCCCGCTTTGTCCGCGGTACCGCGAGCTGAGAATTTCGCTCAATTGGCTCTCCATATATCTGCGACGCTTCCGGGAGGATTGCGCGAGGAAAGCGGGGCAGGTGTCGAACGAGCTGACAACAGGTCGAATCTTGCGGGCGCGAAAGTCCTGATCGTCGATGACGATATTCGAAACATCTATTCGCTGACGAGCGTCCTTGAGACCTACGATATCGAAGTCCTTCACGCTGAGCGCGGTCGCGATGGGATAGCGTTGCTGGAGGAGAATGCCGACGTCGACGCAGCCTTGATCGACATCATGATGCCGGAGATGGACGGCTACGAGACGATGAGGAGTATCCGCAACACACCCTCCATCGCGCATATTCCATTGATATCGGTGACAGCAAAGGCGATGAAAGGCGACCGGCAGAAATGCCTGGAAGCCGGGGCTTCCGACTATATTGCCAAGCCTGTCGACCTCGACCTGCTGTTGGCACTGCTGCGGGTCTGGATCGGCCGCTCTCGGGATCGGGTCGAGACATCCCAAAATCTGCTTAGGTCAGTCAACTGACGGTATGCCCGATGCAAAGGCTGTCGCGGATCCGTTCGAAGAAACTGGAGATTGTGCAGTTGGCGGACAATCAGTCAAAGGCACGCATCCTGGCAGTCGATGATGACGAACGAAACCTGTTGGCGATCGAAGAAGTTCTCACTCCACTCGCGGAAGTCGTCGCTGTGCAATCCGGCGAGGAGGCGCTGCGCTGCCTCCTAAAGGAGGATTTCGCCGTTATCTTGCTGGATGTTTTGATGCCGGGCCTCGACGGCTACGAAACAGCCTCATTAATCCGCCAGCGCGAACAGTCCAGACGAACCCCTCTCATCTTCCTCACGGCCATCAACAAGGAAGATGCTCATATGCTGCGTGGCTACGACGCCGGCGCAGTGGACTATATGTTCAAGCCCTTCGACCCCGCCATGCTGCGATCCAAAGTGGCTGTATTCGTCGAGCTTCACGAAAAGACGCTCGAGATCCAGCGCAATGCGGTCGCAGAACAGGCACTACTAGCGAAAGCCTTGCAGGCCGAAAAACAAAAGGTCGAGGCCGAACGATCGCTGCGCGGCGCCGAAGAACGGCAGGAGGCCATTCTTGGATCCTTGCCCGTCTGTTTTCACGCCAGGGTCGCCGAGCCGCCCTTTGCAGCCCGTTTTGTTTCAAAAGGTGTCGAACGTCTGACGGGATTCCCACCTGAGCGACTGACGTCCGAGCCGCGGTTTGGGCTGAGCCGGGTGCATCCGGAAGATCTACCCAGGGTGCGGGAAGCTTTATTGGCGGCAAAGGTGACAGGCTCCTACACATGCGAGTTCCGCTGGCAGTGCGCCGATGGCAAATATCGTATCTTTCTCGACCAAGGGATCCTGTCGAAAGGTGTCGACGGACGCCGACCTGAAATCCTCGGCACTTTGCTTGACGTGACCGAGCGGCGTGAACTCGAAAATCAACTTCTTCAGTCACAGCGCCTCGAAGCGGTCGGGAAACTCACCGGAGGGCTGGCACACGATTTCAACAATCTGCTTGCCGCGGTTCTGAGCGGACTAGGATTGCTCGAGAGGCAGCTCACGCTTGACGAACAAGCAAAGAAGATCGTTGAACTCACCCGCCGCTCCGCGAAGCAAGGCGCCGAACTTGTCAACCGCATGCTTGCCTTTTCGCGGCGTCAGAATCTGAAGCCGACGGCAGTGCGGCTGGCTGCGCTGGAAGATACGATGAACGGCTTGGTGGCTCCCGTGCTCGGCGGCCTGATCCGCTTTGAGTGGGAGGTCGACGACTCCGTTTGGCCCGCGCATGTCGACGTCGTTCAATTGGAGTTGGCGTTGATGAATCTGGTGTTCAACGCGCGTGACGCGATGCCCTCCGGCGGGACAATTGCCGTGCAGGCGCAAAATCGGGTCGTCAAAATACCTTCCGAAGACCTGGCGGCCGGAGACTATGCAGTCCTCACCGTCAAGGATACCGGTGCCGGCATCCCGAAGGAGATTCTGACCAAGGTCGTCGAACCGTTTTTCACGACGAAGCCCGTCGGGAAAGGCACCGGGCTGGGTCTCAGCACGGTATACGGTTTCATGAAGCAATCGGGCGGCGCGCTTCGCATAGACAGCCTCGTCGGGCGCGGAACATCCATGGAGCTGTGGCTGCCGCGTTCAGCGGAGCAGCCATCCGATAATGTGGCAGATCCGGATGGAGAGAGAGTCCTGGTCGAGGCTGCAGGGAAGGCTTTCCCTTCGCTTCTGTTGATTGACGACAGCAGCGGATTGCGGCAGCTAACGGCGGAATCGCTTCGGCAACACGGGTTTACAGTGACATGCGCAGCAGGCGGTGCCGAGGCACTGGCAATTATTGAACGGACACCGCATGAGTTCGACGTCATTGTCACCGATTTCGCAATGCCGCTGGTGTCCGGAGTCGAGGTAATCCGCTTCGCGCGCAACCTGCGCTCCGATTGGCCAGCGGTTATGATAACCGGCTATGCCGACGCTGAGGCAATTTCAAACCGCCCATCGGACGTGCCATTGGTCAACAAGCCGTTCCGGGAAAAAGATCTCATCGAGAGCATCTTGCGGGTCAGCGCCTTGAAGCCAGTCGGCGGCCGGCCGACAGCCGGCTCCGGATAGATCCAGACTTGGCAGGTGGCCAACCGGGCCTTTCGCGCCAACAGATTGAATCCGAGAACAGCCGCTGAGCACCATGCTGCCCGGCATTGTTGCAACGTTCATTGCAGCCGGACCCTCCTTGTGCCGCAACGTGTAGATCGGGAGGGGGGCCGAAAGCGAACGGCAACCCGCGGACGACACCGCTACGAAGGTACGCGCAAGCACCATTGCGGGCACATGAGCCGGAATGTACCAACAGACGCCTGCGCCGTCGCGCGGACGACTCGGCGGTATGAAGATAGACGACGGATCGATTGGCGCGAAATTGAACGTACATCAACAGGCAGATCTCTCCACCGATGACTGCAGAGCCCAGTTGGCGCGTATTCTGAGCAGCGCGGACTTTCAGGCAACCGATCGCGAGCGTCGGTTTCTCAGTTATGTCGTGGACGAAACCTTGGCGGGGCGCAGCGATCGCATCAAGGCCTATTCAATAGCGGTGGAGGTATTCGATCGCGGCCCTTCGTTCGACCCGCAGACCGATCCGATCGTGCGCATCGCAGCCAGCCACCTTCGCAGGTCGCTTGAACGCTATTACCTGACAGCCGGCCTGGCCGATCCCATTCTCATTGGCCTTCCCAAGGGAGGATATGTTGCCGCGTTCTCATCGCGCGCCAACGTAGCTCCCGGCGCAGATGAACCTGCGCCCGCGATTGTAGGCGAGCCCCTGCAACAACCGCGCCGACTGGACAAGCCTGTTCCCATCGCGGCGATGGCCGTGCTGGCTGCTGCCGCCTTGGCCCTCGTCTTGTGGTTCGGTTCTTCCCGGCTTTCTCCAAGCGAGCCGGAAATCCCGCATTTGCTGGTTGAGTGGTTCGACGATATGAACGGCTCGAGCGCGACCACGGCTTTGGCCCGCGGGCTTACGCAGGAGGTCATAAGTCAGCTCTCCAAATTCAGCGACATCGTCGTGGTCCAGTCGCTCGGCCAGGTGGGTCCGGATGTACGGTACGCGCTGGCGGGAAGCGTGGACATGTCCGCCGGGACCTTTCGGGTTCGGGTTCGCATGCTCAACCGTGCAGATGGATCGGTTCTCTGGGCGCACAGCTACGATGGCTCGACGACAGTTCCCGAACTTCTGAAAATCCAAGCCGATATCGCCGCCAATGTCGCCACGAGCCTGGCACAACCATATGGCGCTCTATTCGAGGCGGATGCCAAGCGTGCCGTTCCCGATGCTCCCGACGACCAGGCTGCCTATTTCTGCACGCTTTCCTATTACTCGTATCGAGCCGGTTTCAACCCTGAGAGCCGCCCCGCTGTCCGTTCCTGTCTCGAAAGCGCCGTGGAGCGATTTCCTCGATACGCGACGGCCTGGGCGCTTCTGTCGTTGATCTACATCGATGAATTTCGGTTCTATTATCCGTTCGAATCCCAGAAATCGGCACCGTTGATCGATCGCGCCCTTGCCGCGGCGGATCGCGCGGTGCAGCTGGAGCCAAACAACGTCCGGGCCCTTCAGGCACAGATGATGGCACTTTATTTCAGGGGGGAGACCGAAGCGGCCATCAGAGTTGGGCGCCGCGGCATCATCATCAATCCCAATGACACCGTATTCGTAGGTGAGTACGGGTATCGGCTGGCGTTGTCCGGAAATTGGAAAGAGGGATGCCCGCTGGTCGCGGAAGCGCGAAATCGCAATCCGGGGCCGCTCGCCTATTACGAGGTAGCGTTGGCTATCTGCGCTTATTTCAACCGCGACATCGAGCAGGCGGTCATGTGGATCAGAAAAGCGAATGTTCCCGACAATGCGCTCTATCGTGTGATTGCCGCCGCGATCTTTGCTGAAGGGGGCTACGCTGCCGATGCCGAGCGCGAGCGTTCCTGGCTGATGCTCCATGAGCCCGGACTGGTAGCAAATGTTCGACAGGAGGCATTACTGCGGTTCGGCAATTCCGATGATGCCGAAACGTTTCTCGGCTCCCTCAGGAAGGCAGGCCTGATGCCCAACTAACGGCCTTTGCAAGGCCTTTCGCCGATGTTCGATACCGTAAGTTACGTTCCATTGCCGTTGCCCATCCTCAAAGTCGGCTTGGCGGTATGGTTTTGATAAATTTTCCCCGACTACCATCGCGCCAAGGCACGGTGCGAGGCAGCATGCGGCAGGACTCGGCTACCCAATCTTGTGGCTCGCGAGCGTTTCGCGGCGGACGCATGACCAAATGGAAGGGCCAAGCGGCCAGCTACGCCCCACAAGTCGTCGGTTTGTCGGCATTCGTCGTCCATACGATGAAGGGCACGCTTCTGCCGTTGGCGCTCCTTGCAGGGCTTGCCGCGACAACACCGGCTGCGGCAGCCAACCTCTACTGGGACGTCAACAACACATCGCTCAACCGCGGCGGCACCGGCATCTGGGATCTGAGCACGTCAGTCTGGAGCGCCAGCAATGACGGTGTGAGCGGCCCCTACAGTGCCTGGAACAACGGCGCGCTCGACGACGCCTTCTTTGGCGGCACGGCGGGCACCGTCACCCTCGGCGTGCCGATCACCGTCCACAACATGACGTTCGAGGTCAGTGGCTACACCGTAACGGGCAGCACACTCACTCTCGGCGGGGTCAACCCCACGCTTTCGGTCACGACCGGCACCGCGACGATCAACTCGACGATCAACGGCACGGGCGCAGTGGTCAAGGCCGGCGCGGGAACGCTGACACTGACGGGCAACAACAGCTTCACCGGCGGCCTGACCGTGAACGCCGGCACCTTGTCCCTCACCGGCAACAACAGCTTCGGCAGCAGCCCGGTGATCACCGGCGGGGCCGCGCTCTCGCTGACGGGCACCAACAGCTTCGTGGGCGATATCAACGTCAACGGTTCGTTGACCGCCAGCGGCGCTGCGGCTCTAGGCGATGTCGGCAACAACATCATCATCTCGGGTGGGGCGCTGAACATCGGCACGACCGGCGGAAGCCTGACCGGACGCACCGTCACACTCAGCGGCACGGCGGTCAGCCTCTTTGGGGCGGGTATCGGCGGCGCCCATTTCACCGGCACCGGCGGTCTTTCCGTCAATCCCGGGGTGAACCTGACCGACGATACCAACAACTACACCGGTGCAACCAGCTTCGTTGGCGCTGGCACCTCCACCTTCACCTCGATCGGCAATCTGGGTCAGGCCAGTTCCCTAGGAGCGCCCACCACAGTTGCGAACGGCACCATCAGTATATCGAATCCGAGTGGAACTGCCGGAACTCGCATCGCCATCTATGCCGGCGATGGCGATGTATCGAACCGCAATTGGGGTCTATTCTCCAACGGTTATCGTGGCACGGGCCTCAGCAATAGCGGCACTGGCACCCTGACGCTGACAGGCTCAATCTCGGTGGGCAATGCCGGTACCGCCCAGGCGCCTTCCTTCACCGCGGCAACTGCCGACCTGGAACTGCTCGGTGTCATCAGCGGCGGCAGCGCTACATTTAGCGCCAACGCCGGGCAGGTTTTAAGGCTTGGCGATGCCAACACCCTAACGGGCACCGGCATCGTCGGCGCGGGCAAGGTTGTCGCGGCGACCCTGGCGAATACCGGCGTCGCCAGCTCGCTGGGCGCGGGGACTACAACCAGCATTAGCGGCACCTTGAGCTATGTCGGGGCGGGCGCCAGCACCAACCGCAACTGGGTAATCAGCGGCACGCTCAGCAACGACGGCAGCGGCGCGCTGGCGTTGAGCGGAAGCACGACGCTCAACGGCACCGGCACGCTGGGCGGCAGCTTCACCGGCGCCGACAATGTGGCTTCGGGCGTGATCTCGGGCGCCGGCAATCTGCGCAGCGCCGGAGCCGGAACCTGGGTCGTTTCCGGCGCGAACACCTATACCGGCCAGACCATCGTCGACAGCGGAACGCTGCGCGCGGGATCGGCCACGGCCTTCGCCGGCTCGAAGACGTTCCAGGTCAATGGCGGCACGCTGGATCTCAACGGTTTCGACCAGACGCTGACCACCCTGACCGGCACCGGCGGTACGCTCAACCTTGGCAGCGCGAAGCTGACGATAGACGGGCCGACCGGCACCACCGCAAGCTTCGGTGGCAGCATCTCCGGCAGCGGCGGGCTCAGCAAAACGGGCAACAGCATCCAGACGCTGACCGGCGCCAGCACCTATACCGGCGACACGACCATCGGCGGAGGCACGCTTGCCCTCGACTTCAGCGCGGCCGGCGGTCCGACGAGCAATATCGTCGGCAGCGATTCTACCCTGGTCATGACCGGCGGCACGCTGAAGGTGACCGGTGCCGCGAATGAGGGCGACACGCAGACCTTCGACGGCCTGACGATCACCGCCGGCAACAACACGATCAATGCGGTATCCGGCACCGGCGGCGGCAGCCTGACCGTCAATCTCGGCGCCATCACCCGCACCGGCGGGCTGATGAACTTCAACCTGCCGACCAGCGGCAACATCACCACCAGCAACACGTCGCTCGGCGGCTGGGCCACCGTCAACGGCACCGACTATGCCAAGGTCGTGGGCGGCAACATCCTCGCCTTCACCGACGCCGACTACACCGACAAGGACAATGCCGCCAACTGGCTGGACAACGAGTTCATCACCGATGTGACCGGCTTCTTCGGCACGGTGAGCGGTACCAAGCAGCTTGGCGGCCTGCGCTATACCCAGGCGGTTTCCACCACCGTGACCGGCAGCCCCGGCGAGACGCTGGGCGTGGACGGCACGATCATCGTCGCCCCGACAGTGCTGGGCAACAACCAGCTGATCACCGGCGGCAAGATGACCGGCGCCAATGGCGGCGTGCTGGGGGTCCAGCAGAACAGCACCGGCAATTTCACCATCGCTTCGCAGATCGTCGACAACGGTCCGGGCATGGGGTTCACCAAGGCGGGCACGGGACTGGTCACGCTCACCAACACGGCCAACAGCTATACCGGCGCCACCCGCGTCGTGCAGGGCACGCTGGCGGTGGCCAGCATCGGCAATGGCGGCGCGGCGAGCAGCATCGGCGCGTCCTCGGCGAATTCGTCCAATCTGGTGCTGGAAGGCAGCACGCTGCGCTATACCGGCACGGGCGATACCAGCGACCGCGGTTTTACCTTCGGCAAGTCGGGCGCCATCCTGGGTGCCGGGGTCGAGGTCACCAACGCGAACGCCAATCTCGTCTTTTCAGGTCTCGTCACCAGCGCCGATGGAGCCGACTTCACCAAGAGCGGTGCCGGCACGCTGACGCTCGCCAACTCCAATAACGACTTTACCGGCGCCGTCGCCGTCACCGGCGGCCTGTTGGCGGTAAGCACGCTGCCCAATGGCGGACAGGTCAGCCCGATCGGCCAGAGCAGCAGCGCTCCGGCCAACCTGACGCTGAGCGGCGGCGGCGGATTACGCTATACCGGCGTCACGACCACCACCAATCGCGGCTTCACCCTGGGGACCGGCGGCGGCGTCGTCGATGTCAGTGCGGGCGGCACGACGCTGACGGTCGGCGGCCAGGTGGTGGGCGGCGGCGCCCTGACGAAGAACGGTGCGGGCACTCTGGTCCTGACCGCGGCCAATACCTATACCGGCGGCAATACGGTCAATGCCGGCATCCTGCGCGCGGGCGCCGCGAATGCCCTGGGGAGTGGACCGATGACGCTCGCCAATGTGGCCGGCGCGCAGCTCGATCTCAACAATTTCAACACTGTCATCGGCGCTCTCAATGGCGGCGGTGCCAATGGCGGCAATGTCGCGCTGGGTTCGGCCACGCTGCAGATCAATGGCGGCAACGGCAGCTATTCGGGCACGATCAGCGGCACCGGTGGCATCCTGCGCACGGGCGGCGGCACCCAGACCTTCACCGGCTGCAACAACAGCTATACCGGTGCGACCAACTTGCAAGGCGCGAACATCAGCACCGATTGCATCCGCAACGGAGGCGTGGCCAGCGGCATCGGCGCCTCGAGCAGCGCTGCGACCAATCTGGTCTTCAACAATGCCTCGCTGATCTACACCGGCGGCAGCGTCACCACCGACCGCGGTTTCCAGCTGTCGGCGAATATCGGCGCCATCAATGTGTCCAACGCCGCCACCACCCTGACCTTCACCGGCAATGTCGTCGGCGCCGGCAGCTTCCGCAAGGACGGCCCGGGCACGCTGATCCTGTCCGGCACGAACACATCGACCGGCAACACCCAGGTTTCGGGCGGCGTGCTGCGCGCGGGGGCGACCAACGCCTTTGGTCCGCAGGGACACATGACGCTCGACAACACCGCCGGCGTCGTGCTCGACCTCGCGGGCTTCGACACGGTGGTGACCTCCCTGATCGGCGGCGGCGCCAATGGCGGGAACATCAGCCTGGGCAATGCGACGCTGACGATCAATGGCGTCGACACCCGTTCCTATGCGGGCGCCATCAGCGGCACCGGCGGGCTGATCAAGAACGGCGCCAACATCCAGGCGCTCACCGGCTGCAACAGCAGCTATACCGGCAGCACGGTTATCAATGCCGGGACGCTCCAGGTCACCTGCCTGGCGAACGGCGGCATCAACAGTTCGATCGGCGCCTCGTCTTCCAATCCGGCGAATCTGGTGATCGGCAACGGCGCTACCCTGCAATATGTCGGCGCGGCCACCACGACCGACCGGCAGTTCACGCTGGGCGCGGGCGGCGCCACGCTCGATTCTTCCGGCACCGGCCCCATACAGTTCACCTATGGCGGCCCGGTAACGCTGGCCGGCAACGGCCCGCGCACCTTGACGTTGGCCGGCACCAATACCGGCACCAATATCCTGGCCGCCCGACTGGACGACAATGTCGCCGGCGTCACTTCGCTCGCCAAGACCGGCACCGGCACCTGGCGCCTGACCAATCAGGCCAGCAGCTATACCGGCGCGACCACCATCGGCGGCGGGATACTGATCGTCGACAAGCTGGCTGATGGCGGCATGGCCAGCAGCGTCGGTGCGTCCTCCAACGCGGCCGGCAACCTGGTGATCGGCAAGGATTCGACGCTGCGTTACGTCGGCGCGGGAGACACGACTAACCGTCAGTTCACGCTCGATACCGGTGTAACCTATATCCAGTCTTCGGGAACCGGCGCGCTCGTCTTCGCCAACACCGGGACGGTCGGCCTGACCGGCACCAACGCGACGCGAACGATTGCCCTGGGCGGCACCAACACCGGCCTTAACACGATGGGCGGTGCCATCGGCGACAACGGCACCGGCGCCACGACGCTCGCCAAGAACGACGGCGGCACCTGGGTTCTCACCGGCAACAACACCTATTCGGGCAACACCGTCATCAATGACGGCAATCTGATGATCGGCAATGGCGGCACCACCGGCAATGCCGGTGTCGGCAACGTCATCGTCAATTCGCCAACGTCCACCCTGTCCCTCAATCGCAGCGACACTTTTACGTTCGGCGGCACGCTGAGCGGGCCTGGCACCCTGGCGCAGATCGGCACGGGCACCAGCGTGCTGACATCGCTGAACAATGCGATTGCCAAGACGACCATCAGCGCCGGCACGTTGCAGGTGAATGGCAGCCTGGAAACGCCGACCATCGCCATGACAGGCAGTTCAACCCTGGCCGTCGGCGGCACGGTTCAGGCCGCCGGCCCTACCCAGACCGCCATCACCGGCGATGCCGGCAACAACACCATCAACGTCAACGCCGGCGGCGTTCTCCGGGCGACGGGCGATCTGGACGGCGGCAGCGACACCGTCAATCTGGCCGGCACGCTGAATACAGGCGCCGGGGCGCTCGACCTCGCCGCCGGCAACGACACGCTGGCGCTCCAGGATGGCGGAGCCGTCATTGGAGCAATCAATGCCGGCACCGGCGGCGAAACCGGCGAGGGCGACACGCTGCAGGTGAATACCGTTGCGGGCCGCACCCTCGACGGCAGCAACGTGGCGAGCTTCGAAACCCTGGACAAGCAGGGCTCCGGTACGCTGGTCCTGACCGGCAATCACAGCTACAGCGCCGGCACGACGATCGAGACGGGGGTGCTGCAGGTCGGCTTCGGCACCACCGCCGGCGCGCTCGACACGCCGAGCGTGCTTAACAACGGCAGGCTCGCCTTCAATCTGAACAACAATTACACATTCGGCGGCACGATCTCCGGCACGGGCGGCCTGACCAAGTCCGGCCTCGGCACGACGACGCTGACCGGCAACAACAGCTATGCCGGATCCACCGTCATCACTGCCGGCACGCTGCTCGTCAACGGCGATCAGTCCGCCGCGACGGGCCAGACCACCGCCGGAAATGCCACGACGCTCGGCGGTATCGGCATTATCGGCGGCAACGTCACGATCCAGGCAGGCGGTACGCTCAGCCCTGGCGACGCCGGCAATGCACCTGGCGCGCTCACCATCGGCGGCAACCTCACGCTCAACAACACGTCGGCCGTCAACGTCAATTTCGGCCAGGCGAACGTGCTGGGCGGACCGCTCAACGATCTCATCAATGTCGGCGGCAACCTGACGCTCGACGGCACGCTCAACATCACGCAGACGCCGGGCGGCACCTTCGGGCCGGGCGTCTATCGCATCCTCAACTATGGCGGTTCGCTGACGAATAACGGACTGAACGTCACGTCACCTGATTATTTCGTCCAGACCGCGGTCGCCAACCAGGTCAACCTCGTCAATTCCGCGGGGCTGACGCTCAGCTTTTGGGACGGCAATGCCGGCCCCCATTCCAACGGTGCGGTGGATGGCGGCAGCGGCACCTGGCGGGCGGCCAGCGACCAGAACTGGACCGATGCCAGCGGCACCTTCGCCGCGCCCTTCGCCAACGCCAGCTTCGCCGTCTTCCAGGGTGCCGCCGGGACGGTCACGGTCGACAACACCAACGGGCAGGTGCAGGCGGCGGGCATGCAGTTCGCCACCGGCGGCTATCTGATCCAGGGCGGCGACGTCGCTTTGGTCGGGCCGCAATCGACCATCCGCGTCGGCGACGGCACCGCAGCCGGTGCGGCCTATGTGGCGACAATCACCTCAAACCTCACCGGCAGCAGCCAGCTACTGAAGACGGAGCTCGGCACGCTGGTGCTGTCCGGCACCAACAGCTACAGCAGCGGCACCGCGATCAATGGCGGCACGGTTCAGGTCGCAACCGACAGCAATCTCGGCGACGCGTCCGGCGGCCTTTCGCTGAACGGCGGCACGCTGCACACGTCGGCCGATATCACTTCTGCCCGCGCCGTGACGCTCAATGCCGGCGGCGGTACCTTCGACACCGACAGCGCGACCAGCCTGGCGCTGACCAACGCCGTGAGCGGCGCCGGGACTTTGACCAAGGAAGGCGGCGGCACGCTCGTGCTCAGCGGCGCCAACAGCTACCAGGGCGGCACCGTCATCAATGGCGGCACTGTCGAAATCACGGCCGACAACAATCTCGGCGATGCTGCCGGCAAGGTGACCTTTGACGGCGGCACGCTGCATCAGAGCCTGTCGAGCATTGTAACCGGACGCGATGCCACGCTTCAGGCGGGCGGCGGAACATTCCAGGTCGACAGCGCCCTACAGTGGGAGGGCGCCGTCAACGGAGCAGGGGCGCTCACCAAGACGGGCACCGGGGCGCTGTTCCTCGGCGCCGACAACACCTACGCCGGCGGCACGACGATTGCGAGCGGCACCTTGTTGCTGGGTACCGGAGGCACCACGGGCTCCATCTTGGGCGATGTGGTCGATAACGGCACCCTCAGCTTCAACCGCTCCGACCTCTATACCTTTGACGGCACGATCTCCGGCAGCGGCGGCGTCAGCGAGGACGGCACGGGCAACACCGTGCTCACGGCCGACAACAGCTACGGCGGCACCGCGCTGATCGCCGGGGGTGGCGGGCTCTACATCAATGGCAACCAGGCGGCCGCGACCGGACTGACCGACGTCAATTTCGGCACGCTTGGCGGCAACGGCACCATCGGCGGCGATGTTTTCGTCGACGCGGCCGGCAGGCTGGCCCCCGGTGGCCTGGATTCAACGCCCGGCACGCTCACCATCAACGGCAACCTCGAACTGGCCGACGGCTCGAACCTCGATTACTCGTTCGGCCAGGCCGGCGTGGTTGGCGGCGCCTACAATGACCTCGCGGTCGTGCACGGCAATCTGGCGCTCGACGGCACGATCAACGTGACGGAGGCGCCCGGCGGCAATTTCGGGCCGGGCATCTATCGCGTCATCAGCTTTGACGGAACGCTCAACGACCAGGGTCTCGACTCAACATCGAGCGACTACAGCGTGCAGACCTCGATCGCGCATCAGGTCAATCTCGTAAACACTTCCGGCGTGCTGCTCAACTTCTGGGATGGCGCAGCCGGGCCGAAAGGCGACGGAACGATCAACGGGGGCGACGGCGTCTGGCAGAATTCCGCCGGCAACGACAACTGGACCAACAATGACGGGACGCTCAACGCTCCCTACCAGGATGGCGTCTTCGCCATCTTCGCCGGCGCTGCCGGTACGGTCGATGTCGACGACAGCCTGGGTGACATTCACTCCGCCGGCATGCAGTTTGCGACCGGCGGCTACACGATCCAGGGCGACGGCATCGCGCTCGACGGACCGCAGGCGACTATCCGCGTCGGTGACGGCACGCTGGTCGGCGCCGCCTACACGGCAACCATCGCTTCGAACCTCACCGGCGCCAGCCAACTGGCGAAGACCGACCTCGGCACGCTCGTGCTCGGCGGTGCCAACAGCTACACCGGCGGCACCGCCATCCATGGCGGCACGCTGCAGGTTTCGGCCGACGCCAACCTTGGCGACGCATCCGGCGGCTTGAGCCTGGACGACGGTACGACGCTGAGGACCACTGCGGTATTCAGCTCGACGCGCGGTATTGACCTTACCGTGGGCACCGGCACCTTCCAGACCGATGCGGATCTCACTTTGTCGGGCGTGATCACGGGCGCCGGCGGCCTCAACAAGACCGGCGCCGGCGCGCTGACCCTCACCGGTGCGAACAGCTATGCAGGGTCAACCACAGTCACGGCCGGCGGCCTCTATGTCGATGGCGACAACAGCGCGGTCGCCGGTTCGGTCTCTGTCGGAAGCGGCGCGACCATCGGCGGCAAGGGCTCGATCGGCGGCGATGTCACGGTTGCCGACGGCGCAACCCTGTCGCCGGGTTCGGCCGACGGCACGCCAGGCACGCTGGCGATCGCCGGCAATCTCAATTTGTCTAGCGGCTCGGTCCTCAACTACTCCCTCGGGCAGGCCGACGTCGTCGGCGGGGCGCTCAACGACCTGACCACGATCGGCGGCAATCTGGTGCTCGACGGCATTTTGAACGTCAGCGTCAGCGCTGGCGGCACCTTCGGGCCAGGCGTCTACCGCATCTTCAGCTACAGCGGCACGCTGACCAACAATGGCCTGGTGGTCGGCTCGATCCCGTCATCGGGCTATATCCAGACCTCGATCGATCACCAGGTCAACATCGTCAACACGCAAGGGCTCACCTTCAACTATTGGGACGGCAAGGTCGGCCCCAAGAACAATGGCGCAGTCAATGGCGGCGACGGCGTCTGGGAGGCAGCGGCCGGCAACGACAACTGGACCGATGAGGCAGGAACGGCCAATGCCGGCTTCGCCGACGCATCCTTCGCGATCTTCGCGGGCCAAGCGGGAACGGTGACGGTGGACAACGGTCTCGGCCAGGTGACCGCATCGGGCATGCAGTTCATGACCGACGGCTACGTTGTCCAGAGCGACGGGATCAAGCTCACCGGACCGTCGAGCAGCATCGTCGTCGGCGACGGCACGGCGGCGGGCGCGGGGATGACCGCAACGATCGCCTCGGCTCTCTCGGGCGACGCGCAATTGATGAAGTCGGATCGCGGCACGCTGGTCCTGACCGGCATCAACAGCTACACGGGCGGCACGGCAATCAATGGCGGCACGCTGCGGGTCTCACAGGATGCCAATCTGGGCGATGCCGCCGGCGCGCTCTCCTTCGACGGCGGCACGCTCGACACGACCGGCAGCTTTGCCACCTCACGTGCTGTCAGCGTGATGAGCTCCGGCACCATCTCGACAGCGGCCGCCACGACCTTGACCCTGAACGGGGCTGTGACCGGGTCGGGTGCGTTCACCAAGGCAGGACAGGGAACGCTTGTTCTGACGGCGGCAGGCTCGACCTTCGCCGGACCGACCTCTATCCAGCAGGGCACGCTCGCGGCGGGCGCGGCGGACGCGCTGGGCTCCGGCTCTGCATTCTCCGTCGCTTCCGGCGCGACGCTCGAGCTCGGCGGCTTCAACCAGGCCGTCGCCTCGCTCAACAACAGCGGCTCGGTGCGTCTCGGCGTCGCGCCCGGCACGACGCTGACCATCAACGGCGATTACACCGGCGCCGGCGGCACCATTTTCCTCAATGCCGCGCTCGATGGCGATACTTCGACCACCGACAAGCTGGTGGTGCACGGCAGCACCTCAGGCACCTCCGTGCTTTCCGTCACCAATGTCGGAGGGGCAGGAGTCCAGACAGTGGAAGGGATCAAGATCGTGGACGTCGATGGCAGCTCGGCGGGTTCGTTCACGCTTGCCGGCGACTATGTCTTCCAGGGCAACCAGGCCGTGGTCAGCGGCGCCTATGCCTATCGGCTCTATCAGAACGGCGTGAGCACGCCGGCCGACGGCGACTGGTATCTCCGCTCCGCGCTGATCAACAATCCGCTCTATTCGCCGGCCGTGCCGATCTATGAGGCCTATCCCGGCGTGCTGCAGAGCCTGAACGAGCTCGGCACCCTGCAGCAGCGCGTCGGCAACCGCTCGTGGACTGGAGCAGGCCAGGGCGCCGACGAGATCGGCAGCGTCCCGACCCAGAGCGCCATCTGGGCCCGCATCGAGGCGACGCATACAAGGCAGAGCCCGAACAGCGCCACCACCGTCTCGGACTACGACGTGACCACCTGGAAGCTGCAGTCCGGCATCGACGGGCTGCTTTATGAGGATGCCACCGGCATTCTTCTCGGCGGCCTCACCTTCCACTACGGGACGGCGTCGTCGGACATATCATCGATCTACGGCGTCGGCTCCATCCGGGCCACCGGTTATGGCTTCGGCGGCACGCTGACCTGGTATGGCGACAACGGCTTCTACACCGACGCTCAGGGCGAGGTGACGTGGTATGACAGCAACTTGAGATCGGCCACGCTGGGCAGCGAGCTTGCCAAGGGCAACAACGGATTTGGCTATGCGCTGAGCATCGAAGCCGGCCAGAAGCTTGCGCTGCAGGGCAAGTGGACGCTGACGCCGCAGGCTCAGCTTGCTTATTCCTCGGTGCGCTTCAGCAGTTTCACCGACCCGTTCGATGCGGCGGTATCGCTGAGCGGCAGCGATGTTCTGATCGGCCGCGCCGGCCTGTCGCTCGATTATGAGGATGCCTGGACGGGCGCTCAAGGCAAGGTCAGCCGCTCGCACCTCTACGGCATCGCCAACCTCTATTATGATTTCTTGGACGGCAACGACGTGAATGTGTCGGGCACGGCGCTGCATGAGCACGACCAGCCGCTCTGGGGCAGTTTGGGTGTCGGCGGATCGCTCTCCTGGGCCGACGATCGCTACACGGTCTACGGCGAAGCCTTCGCCAAATCGAGCCTGAAAAACTTCGGCGACAGCCGGGCAATCGGCGCAAAGCTCGGCTTCAGCGTGCGCTGGTAGGAGCTGAGCATCGGCAACCGGTCGGAGAATTCCCGGTCTGAGAATTCAGTGAGTGTCTACTGCAGACCATGCCACGATGCCGACATCGGATGACCGCACCCACTGATGCGACTGAGCATTCGAGGGGCGGCTGCTCATCCGTTGCCGGCAGCACTTGGCCGGTATGTGCCGGGCGAGATGAGCGATGGGTCAGCGCCAGAAATCCAGAACCTCCTCCGCAGCGGCGACTTCGACATGATGCGAATATCGCGTCGTGAACAGCTTGAGTATATTTTCGTAGGCTTCGTCCGATGTGCTGCAGATCGCATCCTCGACCAGGATCGTTCTGTAACCGAAGTCGATCGCTCCGAGCAGCGTCGCCAAGACGCACATGTCGGCCTCGCCACCGCTGACGATGAGCTCGGTCACACCTTCCGCCTGAAGGCTCCGATGGAGCTCGCCGGTCAGCCAAGGTGAGTAAACGGGCTTATCGAAAACGCGAGCCGGCGGCACGAAATCACGCAGTTCGGGCAGCAGTTCGAGGCTGCCCGGGCCGGCACATTCGATGGTCATCTGCGACCAGCGCTCATAGTATTGACGCCAATGGCCCTGGCCTTCGCCAGGTCTTCTCGCCGTTATGAACCTGGTGAAAATCGTTCGCCCCGGTCTGCCATCGACAAGCGAAAGCACCTTCGGCAGGATGGCGGGCAGCCACTCAACCGCCCATGGCCCAGGCGGCAAGAACATCATCTGCATGTCGACGCAAATGTGGACGGCTCGTGTTGAGATTGGCGTCATCGCGATCCACAACTTCCCTGCCGTGAAAGCTAAGCCTTTGTGTCACCCAATGCTTGCGCCGTCGGAGCGGTGTCGACGCCCGTTTCGCGGCCGGCCTCGGCGAGGACCGTGTCAGCGAGGTACTCTTTCAAATCGCCGACCTCATCGCTGATTTCTTCCGCGAGGATGCCTTCCCGCTCCGCGTCCGCGATGCAAGCTCTCGCCAGTCTTTCTGCAGCGGCTTCCGGGGATGCTTCGGCGGCCGGTCTAACCGCATGTCCCTCGATCCACTCCTCGACGAAGTGTCCCGGTTTGTTGACGAGGATATCGACCTGGGCTGGGTTGGCTGTAGGCGCAGGAAGAGTGTCGACCTTCATGGCTTGAACTCCGGATTTGTGAATCACAAACGCGGACGCTCAAGCAAGGATGCATAGTCTCTGCCCCTCCCGAAGGGCTGTGATCGTAATGTGAAGGAGAGTTGGTGGCGCGTTCGTCTGAACGGCAAGAGCGTGGCCCGCGCCTTTTGTTGGATTGACCCTAAGCGCAGCGCGGTTGGTTTCACTTACGCTTGCGGTCGAGACGCTTGAGCGATTCGCGCAGTTTGTCAGGAAGCCAGCGGTTTACGTGAAACAAGGGCAAGCTGCGTAAATATCGGCGCATGGTTTCATTCGAGAATTGCCGCCTAAGAAGAGCGGCTGTGGATTTATTGTCGCGTTTCTCGGCCATGGTTGCAGGTCAAACATAAAGCGGCTTGCTTAATCAAAAACTTGTCCCACACCCCGTTGTTCCCCCCAGTTACAAACAGTGAAGGGTCCACTGCCGATTTGCGCCCCCCGATTTTTGACGGGCCATGTGTAGTGATCCCACGGCCTTCTGATATGGCGCCGAGACGGCCTTGCTCTGCGGCGATGCCTTCTCGCGCAGCCCGCGGAGCGTTGCAGGCAGTTGCAGGCAATAGAAGGCGGGAAAATCCCATCGCTGCTCTTACCGATGTGGCGATGCCAAAATGTCGGGACGCGAACTGGCCGCCAAAAGTGAAGCTGGTCCAGCCTTCCTCAAGGTGCTCTGCACCACCGGCCATATCGTCAACAACGGCACGCTAGCTTTCGCTATGCTTCGTCAAAACGACTGCCTTCCTTGGAAGGATCCCGCGACAGCACACGTTCTTCCTCATCGTCGGGCAAGGCTTCGTCGCTCTCCTGATAGGGGTTGTCGTCATCCTCTTCGGGGAGGACGCCTTGTGCTTCGGCATCGTCCTCCGGATCGCCGTTGATGGCGACGCTGCCAGGCGGCACCCGACCATTATCAAGAGCGTCCCAGTCCTGTTGTTCGATGCCGGGAGCTTCGGTTTCATCCCGCCTTGCGGCTCGCTGCTTGTCGCGCGGATCCATTTTCCTGTCTCCAAGATAGGTGCGTTCGTGACGCGGGGCTGTTCTAAAGACAAACCGTTTGAGGGGGTCGGTTGTTCCGGTGGGGCGCTGCTACGAGATCTGCTCGAACGTACATTGTCGCGGCGCTTTTTCGGGCCGCCAGCGAATGAATCGAGTGCCATGCCGGAAGCGCTCGCCGGTGACGTGGTCGAAGCGGACTTCCACGACCAGTTCCGGCCGCAACGGCTCCCATTCGCCGCTGCGCTCCGTGCTCCACCGGCTCGGCCCACCCGGCGCCTTGCCGGTGAAGCCGGGCCCGCCACGCAGCGCCTCCAACTTCTTCGTGAGCGTGGCCCGTTCCTCGTTGGCGATTGTCGAGGTGAAGCCGACATGGTCAAGCAAGCCCCGCTCATTGTAGAGGCCGAGCAATAGCGATCCGACCTGCGACTTGCCGTTCAGATAACGGAAGCCGCCGACCACGCAGTCGGCAGTGCGCAGCCGCTTGACCTTGATCATCGCGCGCTCGCCCGGCTGATAGGGATCGTTCAGCCGTTTGGCGACGACGCCGTCGGTAGAGCCATGCCCGGCGTCTTCCAGCCATCGCCTGGCGGTCGCGAAACTCGTGGTGCAGGGCGAGAGCTGAAGAGCGTCGGTGTTTGCTTGCGCGACGAAGTCTTCAATTGCCGTGCGCCTTTGCGTCAGCGCGACTTCGAGCAGCGATTTGCCGCCCGGCGCGACCAGCATATCGAACAGGATCAGTCGCGCCGGCGTCTCCGCGCTCAGCTTGCGGATGCGGCTCTCCGCCGGATGAAGCCGCATCTGCAGGGCGTCGAAGGACGCGGCGCCGTCGATCTCGATGACGATTTCGCCGTCGACCACGAAATCCTTGGCTTCGAGGTTTTGCATCATCGCTGTCAGTTCGGGAAAGTAACGCCCAAGCGGCTTGCCCGACTTCGCCCTGAGATCGACCGTTTTGCGATTCTTGAAAGCGAGGCAGCGAAACCCATCCCATTTCGGTTCGAACTGCCAGACGCCTTTGTCCTGCGGCAGTGCTTCGTCGATCCGAGCCTCCATTGGGGATGTATCGAGGGGGAGAGGAAACGCGTCGGTCGCGGCCGCTGCCATCGTCCGCCCTCAGGCGTCGAGATCGATCAAGGCGATGCCAAGGCCGGGGCGTTTGGTGCGCCGCAGGTGAACGGGCGATTCCGTCACCGTGACTTCGAGCGTAGGCTTGACGATGCCTTCAACAAGGTGGCCGCCGCGCGTCGACCCGTCGCTTAGACCCAGGACGGCATGGATATGCAGGCTCGGTCTGCTGCTGTCGTCGACCGCGATGTCGCCAATGGCGCTCAGAACCTCGCATTGTTGGCCGACCGGGATCTTGCGGTAAGATTTCGAGCCAAAGTCGAACCAGCCGACGGTTGCCTTCTCGAATGCGCCGATCGCGGTCAGCGAGGCGCCGGCAATTCCTTGCTCGCCGGCGAAGTCGGACAGGGCAGCAAATGCTTCCTCGCCTGGATCCAGCACGACCACGAATGTCCTTTGTCCAGACGTCTGCGCGACCAGTTTCGATTTCATATCGGCCCGCCATCAGCGTTGGTATTGGCCGTAGAACTCGAAGCCGGCATGCATGTTCCCGCATCATGAGCATCTTCGAAGGATCACACTTCTGTGAGGCCTAGGATCCCGCGCGGACCAGGTCGGAACAATGGCCTGCATGAGTGGTTAGGCCCCGATGAGCAGCCAGCCAGGAGCGAGCCATGTCCCAGCCTTCCGTCCCATCCACGCTTGGCCTCAGCCGGCGGAACTTCATGACAGGCACGGTCTCGGCCGCCGCGGCACCGTTGCTCGTTTCATCGGCCAAAGCCGAAGCGCCTGCCGCCGCTGGCGCGGAACTTCGCGAGCCAGTGGTGACGTCGATGCGGATCAACAAGCAGGCCTATGAGCTGTCGCTCGACACTAGAACCAGCCTGCTTGACGCCTTGCGAGATCATGTCGGGCTAACCGGCACCAAGAAGGGTTGCGACCATGGACAGTGCGGAGCGTGCACGGTTCTTGTCGACGGGAAACGCGTGCTCTCCTGTCTCAGTTTCGCGGTGATGAATGCCGGCAAGGATGTGACGACCGTCGAGGGGCTAGCATCCAGCGACGGTAAGCTGCATCCGATGCAGCAGGCCTTCATCGACCACGATGCGTTCCAGTGCGGCTACTGCACGCCGGGCCAAATCCTGTCGGCCATTGGTTGCATCAATGAAGGGCACGCAAAATCCGAAGACGACATCCGCGACTATATGAGCGGCAATATCTGCCGTTGCGCCGCCTATCCAAACATTGTCGCTGCCGTCCTGCAGGCACGCGATCAGATGAAGGGAGCCTGATATGCGTCCCTTCGTCTACGAACAGCCGACCGACATTTCCGCGGCCGTCGCGATCGCATCCCGCTTCACGACCGAGGACGACCAGCCGACGCGAGCGAATGCGCAGTTCATCGCCGGCGGCACCAACCTTGCCGATTATATGAAGCTCGGCGTTGCCGAGCCGAACCGGCTGGTCGACCTCAACCGGCTCAAGGATCCAGGCCTCAGGCAAATCCGGGTGACCGACGAGGGCATCCGCTTCGGCGCCCTGGTGCGTATGGGCGAGGCTGCAGATCACGCCGAGCTCAAGCATGGCTATCCCGTTATTGCCGACAGCTTGCGGCTGGCCGCAAGCGGCCAGATCCGCAACATGGCAAGTCTCGCCGGCAACGTCCTGCAACGCACGCGCTGCGAATATTTTCGCGAGACATCCTGGCAATGCAACAAGCGCGTGCCAGGATCGGGCTGCGCTGCGATGGAGGGTTTCAACCGGCAGCATGCGGTGCTGGGCGGCAGCGATGCCTGCATCGCGACCTATCACGGCGACTTTGCCCAGGCGCTGATCGCGCTCGACGCTGTCGTGCGTGCCGAGGGCTCGCGTGGGGCGCGAAAGATACCGCTCGCCAAGCTGCATCGCCAGCCGCGCGATACGCCTGAGATCGAGACCGATCTCGCTGCTGACGAGATCATCACCGCCATAGAAGTGCCGGCTGTGCCATGGGCCCGGCGCTCGCTTTATCTGAAGATCCGAGACCGCGAATCCTACGCGTTCGCGCTGGCTTCGGCCGCCGTTGCGCTCGACCTGGACGGCGACAACGTTCGCGAGGCGCGCATTGCCCTGGGCGGCGTGGCGACCGTGCCCTGGCGCGCCAAAGCGGCGGAGGAAGCCCTGCAAGGAAAGAAGCTCGACGAGGCTTCGGCGGGAACGGCGGCGGATGCCGCCTTCGCCGGGGCCGAGCCGCGCCAGCACAACGCATTCAAGATCGAGCTCGGCAAGCGAACGCTGGTGCGCGCGCTGCTCGAAACCCGCGACATGAAGGTGTGACCATGGACACTGCCGCTCCGAGACCGAAAGAGAACCAGGGCCAACCGCTGCCGCGCGTCGATGCACGGCTTAAGGTCACCGGGCAGGCGCATTACCCAGCCGACCTGCCGACCGCCAACATCGCCTATGGCGCGCTGGCCACCAGCAGTATTGCCAAGGGCAAGGTGGCCAAGCTTCATCTCGACGACGCCCGTGCCGTGCCCGGGTTGCTCGACATCGTCACTTATGGCGACATGGACAAGGTCGAGAAGCCGAAATTCGGCAATTCCGGCGCCACCTCGATCGGGCCGCTGCATGACCGGACGATCTTCCATGACGGCCAGATCATCGCGCTCGCGGTTGCCGAGACATTCGAAGCCGCCGAAGAGGCAGCGCAGTTGATCCGCGCCGAGTATGATGCGGAGACGCCCACGGCGAGCTTCGACAGTCCGGGCACGGCGACCATTCCCGCCGCCGGCAAGAGTCCTCTGTTCAAGGAAGACGTGAAGGCCGGCGACTTCGATGCCGCCTATAGAGAGGCCGCGGTGAAGATCGACGCGCGCTATTCGACGCCCACGCAGCACCACAATCCGATCGAGCTGTTCTCGACCACCGCCTTCTGGCAGGGCGACCAACTGATCGTCCACGAGCCCTCGCAAAACGTGACCGGCTGGAAGGTTGAGCTTGCCAGGCAGTTGAAGATCGATCCCGCAAAGGTGCGCATCGTCAGCCCCTTCATCGGCGGCGCCTTCGGATCCAAGGGACCGATGACGCCGCGCACCGCCATCGTCGCGGTTGCCGCCAGGCGGCTCGGCCGACCGGTGCGTTGCGTGACCAGCCGGATGCAGGCCTTCGGCACTCAGACCTATAGGGCGGAGACAAGGCACCGCATCCGGATCGGCGCCGGCAAGGACGGCCGCATCACTGCTTTCGCGCATGAGGGCTGGGAGGTCACCTCGCGGCCGGACTCCTATGTCGTGGGCGGCACGTCGGCCACCGGCCGCATGTATGGCTATGGCTCGGTGCTGACACATGTCTCGCTGGTGCAGGCGGACCGCAATACTCCCGGCTACATGCGCTCGCCGCCCGAGACCCCTTATGTCTATGCGCTGGAAAACGCCATGGACGAAATGGCGGTGGCGCTTGGCATGGACCCGGTGGAATTCCGCCGGATCAATGAACCGAAAACAGAGCCGATCGGCAAAAAGCCGTTCTCCAGCCGCTCGCTGATCCAGTGCTATGACCAGGCGGCCGAGGCTTTTGGCTGGGCGAAGCGGGACGCGAAAGTAGGAGCGATGCGCGACGGCGACTGGCTGGTCGGCATGGGCTGCGCGACGGCGATCTATCCAACCGCGGTCGCGCCATGCGCGGCGCGGGTGCGCCTGACCGTCGATGGCGATGTGCGGCTGCAATGCGGTTCGCACGAGATCGGAACCGGCGTGCGCACCGTAGCCGGTCAGATGGCGTCGGAACGCCTCGGCGTCAGCATCGATCGGATCAGCGTCGAGATGGGCGACAGCAGCCTGCCTCCCGCTCCTGTCTCGGGGGGCTCGATCTCCACCGCGAGCGTCTGCTCGGCAGTGCTGAAGGCCTGCGATGCCATCCGCGCCAAGCTCTATGCCGGCGCGACCGCCGAGGGCGGTCCGCTGGCGGGCTCTCATAACGAGGAACTCGACCTCGCCGACGGAAAGATCGTGGCCAAGGGCGGCGCTTCGGCAAAGGTCGAAGATGTCCTGAAGACCATGCAGGTCGGCGCAATCGAGGAATACGCCGAGTTCGCGCCCAAGGGTGCGACGCCCGAAGCGCTGAAGAAGCTCTATGCCGGCATGCCGGAATTCCACGGTGGCGAGCAGGATGAGGATTCGGTGAAATACGCCTTCGGCGCTGAGTTCGTCGAAGTCCGCATCAACCGCTATACGAGGGAGATCCGCGTGCCGCGCATCGTCGGCGCGTTCGCGGCCGGCCGTATCATGAACACGCGCACCGCGCGCAGCCAGCTGATGGGCGGCATGATCTGGGGCATTGGCCAGGCGCTGCATGAAGCGACGGAAGTCGACAGCCGCTATGCCCGCTATGTCAACCGCGACCTGCAGGACTATCTCGTGCCGGTGAATGCCGACATCAAGGACCTGCAGGTGATCCTGGTTCCGGAAGTCGACCACGCGGTCAACCCGGCCGGTGTGAAGGGCCTTGGGGAGCTTGGCAATGTCGGCACGGCCGCGGCTGTTGCCAGCGCAGTCTACCATGCCACCGGCAAACGTATCCGCGATTTGCCGATCAGGATCGAGCAACTTCTCGTTTGAGATCTATTCCTTCAATCCGGCCACGCGCTCGAGCAAAGGCCTTTGCAGGAAGGGAACGGCGCCGATCGTCAACATGACGAGGTTCCTGAATGTCTGGACGAAGCTGTTGGTCGACTGCGCCGTGGACAAAATACGTTCGCTCAACTCGATCCAGCGACGCCCTACCGGTCGACGCTCATCCGTGTAGCCCGCAAGCGTGCCGTCGTCGAAACGCCGGGCGAAGCATGCCGCGTCCTCGATACCGAGATTCATGCCGCGCGCGCCAAGCGGCGAATGGACATGCGCGGCATCGCCGCCGAGGAAGATGCGGGCGGCCTGATAGCGGACCGCCTGCTTTGCCGGAATGTGGAAATGGTCGGTCCGCAGCACCTTCGCTACGCGATAGTCGCCAGGCACACGCGCCAACGCATCGGGCGTGTTGGATACCGAGCGAAAGCGATTGTCGCCGACCGGTATGATGAAGCCGACGTCGCCGTCACGGTGCAGGAATGCCTGCGCCGCGCCCGGCTCATAAGGCCAGGATGCTATCTCGGCGTCGGTGATGCTCCATTGCCGCCTGTGCGTATAGCCTTCGAATGCGATGCTCGACAATTTGCGGACCGA
The DNA here is from genome assembly GCF_006443065.1 of Mesorhizobium sp. B1-1-5. NCBI lineage: Bacteria > Pseudomonadati > Pseudomonadota > Alphaproteobacteria > Hyphomicrobiales > Phyllobacteriaceae > Mesorhizobium > Mesorhizobium sp. B1-1-5. The sequence continues at coordinate 27,518 of NZ_VFWS01000025.1, forward strand.
GCTGTCGGCGCCGTCGGCCCCAAAGACGATGTCGAAGCTTCGCCTTTCCTCCTCTTCACCGTTTCGCCTGGTCCGAACCTCCATTTTGTCGGCCTGCTGGGTGAGGCCGACCAGCTCAGTGTGCCATTCCACGTCGACGCCGAATGCCGCGACCGTCTCCGCCATGATCTTTTCGGTGTCTCGCTGCGGCAACGACAGCAGGAAATTATAGCGGTGCGGCAGCAGCGAGAAGTCGATTGTGAGGAGTTCACGGGCTTCTGCATGGAAATGCGCATGGCGCACCTTGAGCCCCTCGGCGAGCAGCTTGCTGCTCACCCCCGACGCTTCGAGGACATCGAGGCTGTGCGAACTGATGCCAACGGCTTTGCTGAGCGGCGTGGGTCCATCCTTCTTGTCTATGACGCGGGGACGGGCGCCTCGTCGTGCAAGCTCCAGCGCGGCGGTCAGCCCCGTCGGGCCGGCGCCGACGATGAGGATGGAAGCTTCTTCTCGCGGCACGACCGTCGCCTTTCCCAAACTGTCTACACGGGTGCGGCACTTGTCGACGACATGACCAGGACGGAACGCGTTGCGCGATGAGAGGTTGCGCGCCGATCAGGCTCTGCGACCATCTGCCTTTAGCGAAAGGACGCTTTTCGCCCGGTCGTGCCTGGAACTGTTTTTTCCCACGCCGGTTTGAGTGTGGGCCGACCTGACTGCAACAGGGCAGAGTGACGTTCATGTTTCACCTTGGCGTGTGGATGCTGCCCATGGCGGGCATCCCACTGATTCTCATTCTGATCTGGATGTATTTCCTCGCCCGGCGCCGAAGCCGGCGGCCGGCGGAGCGGAAGGACGGTCCGTCACAGCCGACGGGGCGGCGTCGCGACGACCTGGAGCGCTGAAATCTTTGGCCCAGCTGACCGATCTCTGTCACCCGGCCGGCAACGCGTAGGCGATGACTTCGTCGCCGACCTTGGTTTCCATGAAATGGTGGCCGCCGGGCGCGATGACGACATACTGCCTACCGCCGACCTCATAGGTCATCGGCGTCGTCTGGCCGCCGGCAGGAAGATCGGCCTGCCACACCTCCTTGCCGGTCTTGATGTCGATGGCGCGCAGCTTGTTGTCGGTGGTCGCGGCGATGAAGATCAGGCCGCCGGCCGTCACCAGCGGACCGCCATTGTTCGGCGTCCCGATGGTGAGCGGCAGCATCGAGGGAATGCCGAACGGGCCGTTGTTCTCGGCGCTGCCGAGCGGCTCGTCCCATAGGGTCCGGCCCGTCTTGAGATCGATGGCGCGGATGTGGCCATAGGGCGGCTTCGAGCAGAGAAGGCCCGTGGACAGGCGCCAGCCGGCATTGACCGCGATCGCGTATGGCGATCCTGCCTGCGGGTCGCCGATATCCTTCACCTTTTTCGGGCTGCCGCCCTTGTCGATCGGCTTGAAGCCCATCTCGTCCGCCTTCTTGCGCGGAATGAGCTGGTCGTAGTTCGGCATGTCGTTGTAATTGGCGATCAGCACGCCGCTGTCGGTGTCGACGGCGATGCTGCCCCAGTCCGAGCCGCCATTGTAGCCGGGATATTGGATGAACGGCCGGTCGACCGTCGGCGGCGTGTACTCGCCCTGATAGGAGGCGCGATGGAACTGGATGCGGCAATAGAGCTGATCCAGCGGGCTCATACCCCACATGTCCTTTTCGGTGAGCACGGGCTGGTCGAGATGCGCGTAGCCGGAATAGGGCTGCGTCTTGGAAAGCCTGTCCGGCTCGACCCCGCCTGAGGGCACCTTGCGCTCCTCGACAGGGAAGAGCGGCTTGCCCGTCTTGCGGTCGAGCACGTAGATCTGGCCTTGCTTGCTGGGCACGATGATGGCCGGGACCTTGCCGGTGACGGTCGGGAAATCGATCAGCGTCGGCTGCGAGCCTAGGTCGTAGTCCCAAAGATCGTGATGCACCGTCTGGAAATGCCACACCGGCTTGCCTGTGGTCACATCGACGGCGACGATCGAGGAGTTGTATTGATTTTCGAAATCCTTGCGGTCGACGCCGTAATAGTCGACTGCGGCATTGCCGAGCGGCAGGTAGACATAGCCGAGCTGCGGATCGGCGGCGGCGACGGTCCACATGTTCGGCGTGCCGCGGAAGTAGGTGTCTCCGGCGGGCGGCGCGCCGGTGCGATCGGGATGGCCCATATCCCAGGCCCAGGCGAGCTTGCCGGTGACGGCGTCATAGCCACGGATGACGCCTGAGGGCGCATTCTCGGCCTGGCCGTCCTTGACCTGCGCGCCCACCACGGCGATGCCGCGCACGATCGTCGGCGGCGCGGTGATAGAGTACCAGCCGGGCACCGTTTCGCCGATGCCCTGGTTGAGATCGACGCTGCCTTGCTGGCCGAAATCCGAGCAGGGTTTTCCCGTCCTGGCATCGACGGCGATCAGCCGGGCGTCCAGCGTTCCGAAGATGATCCTTGTGGCACAGGCCTGGTCGGCATTCACACCCGGAACCGCGAAATAAGCGACGCTCCGGCAACTCGCGCCGTAGGGTATGGCGTTATCAGGCACTTTTGGGTCGTAGCGCCATTCTTCCTTGCCGTTGCGTGCATCGGCGGAGATGACGATGTCCTTGGCCGAGCAGGCATAGAGATGGCCGCCAACTTGCAACGGCGTGTTCTCGGGCGAATAGAGATCCTTCGTCGCTGCGTTCGGCATGTCGCCGGTGTGGAATGACCAGGCGCGGGTGAGCTTGGAGACATTCGCCGCCGTTATCTGGTTCAGCGGCGAATAGCGCGTCCCCAGTTCCGAGCCGCCATAGACCGGCCAGTCATTGCCGGCCTGGTGGATCGCTGTGTCTTGCGAGGCGGGCGCGCTGGCCGTTGCAGGTGGCGCTGGGGTCGCCGGTGCGGCCGGCTGCGATTGAGCCGCGGCATTGAAGTGGGAAAAGCTGAAGGCGCCAAGGACAATGAGCGGCAGGAGCAAACTTGTCGCATAGGCGGCATTCCGGCTGCCTCGGCTGCCCATATCGCGGAACGCCGGAAGGGCAAGCAGGACAAAGACGAGGATGACAGTCGGGGCGAGCACACGCGGCATCAGGGCCCAGCCGTCGAAACCCACCTCCCAATAGGCCCAGGCGAGCGTGGCGAGCCAGGTCAGCACGTATAGCCAGACGCCGGCCATGTTTCCCGCCAACAGCAGGATGCCCGCGAGCAGCAACGCGATGCCGGCCGGCAGATAATACCACGAGCCCCCAAGCGCGACCAACCATGCGCCGCCGCCGCCGATTAGCAGGCCGAGGATGACCAACAGGATGCCGACCAGCGCTCTCCACCAGAAAGCGACACCGCGACGGCGCACAGGGCGATGAGAGTTGTTTGCAGCGGTGTTGGTCATGGCATTTTCCAGCGTGAAACAGATCGTGATATCTGGCGAACGCATGGGAGCGGCCGTGGTTGCGGATTAAATCCGCGACCCGTTTCCGGTTGCAGTCACCATTCTGTGATTCCGCCACGGGTTCGGAACCTTGGCGGCGAAAGCACCGTTAGGTGTCGTCAACTCTGGGTGCCTTCAGCAGAATCGGCGAGGGGATGCCGCAAATCTTCTCGAAACACGCCAATGGCGTTGCGCGCTTTGTCATCTGGGGAAGTTTTGCCGTTCTGCTGATCGCCGCCGCGATCGGGACAATCCTTCCCCGTTCGGACCTGGTTACGGGAGTAGGTGAGCCATTGGCGCAGCCGGTGCCGTTCAGTCACAAGCACCATGTCGGCCAGCTCGGCATCGACTGCCGCTATTGCCACAATGGCGTCGAGACCTCGTCTTCGGCGGGTTTGCCGGCGACCGAAGTTTGCATGACCTGCCATTCGCAGCTTTTCACCAATGCCGACATGCTGGCACCGGTCCGCGCAAGCCTGGCTGGCGGCAAGCCGATCGAATGGCAGCGCGTCAACAGCGTGCCCGATTTCGTCTTCTTCAATCATGCGATCCACATCAACAAAGGTGTCGCCTGCGAGACCTGTCATGGCGAGGTCGACGAGATGCCGCTGACGATGCGGGCGCGCACACTGAGCATGGAGTGGTGCCTCGGCTGCCATCGCAATCCGGAGCCGAATTTACGTCCCCCGCAGGACGTGTTCCTGATGCACTGGCAGCCGCCTGCCGACATCGATGAGATCAGGCGGCAGCTGATCGGCATGCTCGACATCCACCCCGAGACGATGACGGATTGCTATGTCTGCCATCGCTGACAAGCCTGGTTCCGCCATCGACATCGAGGCTCTGCGCAAGCGGCTGGCGCATGGCGGCGAAATATGGCGCAGCCTCGACGAGGTCGCCGGCACCGCCGAATTCCGTCGCTTTGTCGAGGCCGAGTTCCCGGCGATCGCGGAACGCCTGCCGGCGAAGCCGAACCGGCGGACGCTGCTGAAGCTGATGGGCGCCTCGCTGTCGCTTGCCGGGCTGGCCGCCTGCAGCAGGGCGGAAAAAATCGTGCCCTATGTGCGCCAGCCGGAAATCCTGGTCCCAGGCAAGCCTGTCTACTATGCGACGACGCTGTCGAGTGACGGCTTCGGTATCGGCGCCATCGTCGAAAGCCATGAAGGGCGGCCGACCAAGATCGAGGGCAATCCGGATCATCCGGCCTCGCGCGGCGCCACCGACGCTGTGATGCAGGCAGCCGTGCTGACGCTGTTCGATCCCGACCGTTCACGCACGCCGCTCAAGGATGGCCAGCCGGCATCGTATGGTGACTTCCTAAAGGCAATGGCGGGGCTCGTTTCGCGATGGACGGCATCGCAAGGGCAGGGCGGGGCCTTGCTAGTTGAAGCGACCACCTCGCCGATGCTCGCGGCGCAGCTGGATGCGCTGCGGACACGCTATCCGCGGCTGAAACTCTATCGCCATGATCCGTTGGCGATGCCGGCCGCGATGGAGGCGTCGCGTGCCCTGTTCGGGTCGGCGCTGACGCCGGTCTATCGCTTTGACCGCGCTGAAACGATCGTCAGCCTCGACGCCGATTTCCTCGGCGAAGGACCGGGACGGCTCGCCTATGCGCGCGACTTTGCTGCGCGACGACGTGTACGCGATCCGTCCGACCAGATGAGCCGGCTTTATGCGGTGGAGTCGACGCCGACAATCACCGGAGCCGCCGCCGATCACCGGCTTGCGATCAAGCCAAGTGACGTCGAAGCCGTGGCTGCCGGATTGAACGCGACGTTGACCGGCCAAGCCGGAGCTTCCGGCTCGCCGGTCGACCCGGCATTGATGGCGGCGCTGGTCGATGACTTGAGCGGGGCGGGCCGCAATGCACTGGTCATTGCAGGAGCGCAGCAGAGCGCCTTCGTTCATGCCGCCGCGTTTGCCGCCAATGCGAGCCTGGGTGCGCTCGGCAATACGATGGAGCTTATCGAGGCGCCGGATGCGCTGCAGGTCGATGGCGACCTGGAGGCGATGTGCCAAGCGATTGGCCGCGAGCCGATCGACACGGTCGTCGCGCTGGGCGCAAACCCGCTGCACACCGCGCCGGCAGGTCTAGATGTGCGCGAGGCGTTCTCCAGCTTGAAGCTGCTGGTCCATCACGGTCTCTACCGTGACGAGACGGCGTTCCTGGCGCATTGGCATTTGCCGGCTGCGCACGAGCTCGAAAGCTGGAGCGACATCCGCGCCTATGACGGCACTACCTCGCTGGTGCAGCCGTTGATCAAGCCGCTCTATGACGGCAGGACCGTACACGAGCTTCTTGCCGCGCTTGGCGGCGAGTTCGAGGCCGATCCGCTTTCGCTTATCCGGCAGCATTGGACGCAGCTCGATGATGATGCCTGGAGAAAGGCCCTGCGCGACGGCGTCATGGCGAACAGTGCTGCCAAGCCGGTATCCGTCACAGTGCCGCCGGACTTGGCAGGACTGAAGCCGGCAGCAATGGCAGGCAACGGCATCGATGTCCGCTTCGTCGCGGATCCCTGGCTGCGCGATGGGCGTTACGCCAACGCCTCATGGCTGCAGGAACTGCCGCGACCCTTGACGAAGATTGTGTGGGGCAACGCCGCGCTCGTCTCGCCCGCCACCGCCGAGCGACTGAAGGTCGGAAATGGCGAAGTCGTCAACGTCGCTTCCAATGGGGCGGATGTCGATGCACCTGCCTGGATCGTGCCCGGTCACCCGGACGAGACGATAACGCTATCCTTCGGCTTCGGGCGAAAAGTCGGTTCCGTTGCAGCGCTATCGCAAGGCTACGACGCCTTCCACTTGCGCCGTGGTTCGGAATGGTTCGCCACCGGCGCGGCCATCGCGCCCCGCCAGAACAGCATGCGCGTCATCACCACGCAGCATCACCAGGCGATGGAAGGCCGCGCCATCGTGCGCCATGCGTCTCTCGATGCATTCCGACAGAACCCGGATTTCGTGCGCCAGGATGCGCCGCCGGCGCCAACGGAATCGCTCTATCCCGGCTGGCCTTACGACCAGGAAGCCTGGGCGATGGCGATCGACCTCTCGGCCTGCATCGGCTGCATGGCCTGCGTCTCGGCCTGCCAGGCGGAGAACAACATCGCGCCGGTCGGATTGGAGGAATGCGAGCGCGGCCACGAGATGCACTGGCTGCGGGTCGACCGCTACTATGCCGGGCCGGTCGACGCGCCCGAGACGTTTTTCCAGCCGGTGCCCTGCATGCATTGCGAGAAGGCGCCTTGCGAAGTGGTGTGCCCAGTCAATGCCACCGTGCACACGCATGATGGACTGAATGCGCAGGTCTATAACCGCTGCATCGGCACGCGCTACTGCTCGCAGAATTGCCCATACAAGGTGCGGCGCTTCAACTTCCTCGATCATCAATCCTTCGACAAGGAGGAGGCAGGTTCGGAGCAGGGCGTGCACAATCCGAATGTCAGCGTGCGCTCGCGCGGGGTGATGGAGAAATGCACCTATTGCGTCCAGCGCATCAGCGCCAAGCGCATCCAGGCGCAGATCGAGAACCGCGACATCGCCGATGGCGAAGTGGTCACCGCCTGTCAGCAGGCCTGCCCGACCCAGGCCATCACCTTCGGCGATCGCAACAAGAAAGATGCAAAGGTCGTTCGCGAGAAAAGCGCGCCGCAGAATTACGCGCTGCTGGAGGAGCTGAACACACGACCGCGCACCACCTATCTCGGCAAGATTTCCAATCCGAACGGCAAGCTTGCCAAGCCGGGCGAGGCGACCGATGGCTGAAGCGAGCGCGAACAGCCCGGCTGTCCTGCGCGGCCGTCACGATTTTCCCGAGATCAGCGGCCGCATCGGCTCGATTGTGCTCGGCGGCCGGCTGCCACGGCATTTCTGGACAGCGTTCTTCCTCTGCTTCCTGCTTGTGCTGCTGCTGCTCTATTCGATCACCTATCTGATCGCGGTCGGTGTCGGCGCTTACGGTATCGATATCCCGGTGGCCTGGGGTACGATGATCTCCAATTTCGTCTGGTGGATCGGCATCGGCCATGCCGGCACGCTGATCTCGGCGGTGCTCCTGTTGCTGCGCCAGCCATGGCGCGCCTCGATCAATCGCTTCGCCGAAGCCATGACGCTGTTTGCCGTCGCCATGGCGGGACTGTTCCCGATCCTCCATCTCGGACGACCGTGGTTCTTCTACTGGCTGCTGCCGCTGCCCAATGTGCATATGCACTGGCCGCAGTGGCGAAGCCCGCTGGTCTGGGACTTCGCGGCGATCGCCACCTACGCGACCGTCTCGCTGCTGTTCTGGTATATGGGGCTGCTGCCCGACCTGGCGGTGCTGCGCGACCGTGCCGGGTCGAGACCGGCGCAGCTCTTCTACGGCATATTGGCGCTCGGCTGGCGCGGCTCAGCCTTCCATTGGGCGCGCTACCAGGTCGTCTATTTCCTGCTCGCGGCGCTCGCCACGCCGTTGGTCGTCTCGGTGCATTCGATCGTCTCGCTCGACTTCACCTTCGCGATCACGCCCGGTTACCACTCGACGATCTTCCCGCCCTATTTCGTCGCCGGCGCGCTGCTCTCCGGCTTCGCCATGGTGCTCACCATTGCTATTCCATTGCGGTGGGCCTTCTCGGTCAAGGACCTGATCACGCTCAGGCACATGGACAATGCCGCCAAGCTGATGATCGCCGCCGGCATGGTCGTCGCCTATGGCTATGTCTCGGAAGCATTCTTCGCCTGGTATTCGGGCGAGCCTTACGAACGCACCATGATGGCGCAGCGCGCGCTGGGTCCCTATGCGCCGCTGTTCTGGATAATGCTGAGCCTGAACTGCGGCGTGCTGCAATTGCTGTGGTTCAGACGCATCCGCCGCAACATGCCGCTGCTGTTCGCGATCGCCGTCGCCATCAATGTCGGCATGTGGATCGAGCGCTACATCATCGTCGTGACGGGGCCGAGCCGCGACTACCTGCCGTCTGCCTGGGGCGAGCAGTCGCTGGCCTGGCTCGATTTCGGCATCCTGTTCGGCTCGATAGGCACCTTCTTCGCGCTCGTCTTTCTGTTCATCCGCATCCTGCCGGCGATCACCATCTTCGAGGTCGAGGAACTGGCCGAAGAGGAGGGCAAGATCCGATGAGCCTCTACGGCCTCATGGCGGTGTTTGCCGGTCCCGAAGCGCTCATCGCGGCGGCGCGCGGCATGCGCGAGCGCGGCTATCGGCGCATGGATGCGTTCTCGCCGTTTCCGATGAAGGAACTGGAAGGGATATTGGAGATCCCGAAGACGCGCCTCCCCTGGGCCGTGCTCGCCGGCGGCATTGCCGGCGCCGCTGTCGTTTATGCGCTGATCTGGTACTCTGTCGAAGTCGATTATCCCATCAATGTCGGCGGCCGGCCGCTGCATTCCTGGCCGCCTTTCGTTATCATCGCCTTCGAGGCCGGCATTCTCGGCGCCGCCTTCGCGGGCTTCCTGGGCGTGCTCGCGGCCAATGGGCTGCCCCGCTATCACCATCCGGTCTTCAACGCCGAGAGCTTCAGCTACGCGCGCGGCGGCAAGTTCTATCTGCTGATCGAAGCAGCCGATCCCAAATACCGCAAGGGCGTGACGAGGGGCCAGCTGACGCGGCTCGGCGCCGAGATGGTCGAGGAGGTCGAGGCGTGAGCCGCCTCCGCCTCACGCTTATGTTGGGTGCGCTGGCCGTCGCCGGCTGCCGGCAGGATATGGAGGACCAGCCGCGCTATGATCCGCTGGAGGCGAGCAACCAGTTCGCCGATGGCATGTCGGCGCGGACGCCCGTTACAGGAACGGTGGCGCGCGACGCCGATCTGACGCCGGTCCCGGACAAAATCCCTTATCCGATCACGATCGAGCTGCTGCAGCGCGGTCAGCAGCGTTTCGACATCTTCTGCTCGCCCTGTCACGGCCGCACCGGTGATGGTCACGGCATGATCGTCCAGCGCGGCTTTCCGGCGCCGCCAAGCTACCACCAGGAGGCGCTGCGCAAGGCCTCGGAGCGTCACTTCTACGACGTCATGACCAACGGCTACGGCGCCATGTATTCTTATGCGGCCAGGGTGCCGCCGCAGGACCGCTGGGCGATCGTCGCCTATATCCGCGCGCTGCAATATTCGCGCGACGCTCCAGTCGCCGAACTTCCGCAAAGCATGCGCGCGCGGCTCGAAGCGGAGGCCTCGCCATGAGCCGCCTCGAGCAGGGTTTTGCGGTCACAGGTATCGCGGGACTTGTTCTCTGCGGTCTAGGCGCATCGCTCGATGCCAAAGCGATGCTGGGCGCCTGGCTCGCGGCAGCTCTCTTCGCGCTCAGCCTGCCGATCGGCGCGTTGACCATATTGATGGTGCACGGATTGACCGGCGGGCGCTGGGGAGAAGCGGTCCGCCAGCCGCTCCGCACCATGACGGCCCTGCTGCCGCTGGCGTTGGTGTCCCTCGTGCCCGTCCTGATAAGGCTCGACCTCGTCTTTCCGTGGGCCGGCGCCGACACAGCGAACCTCCCGGAGACCGTCCGTGAAAAGCTTGCCTATCTCAACCTGCCGTTCTTCCTGCTGCGCTTTGCGGTTTGCGCAGCGATCTGGCTCGTCCTTACCTGGATAGTGCTCGGCACGACCGAGGCCCCGGCCAATTCGAATGAACACAACGGCAAGAAATTCGCCCTTGGCCTCGTTCTCCACGCGCTTGCCGTCAGCGTCTTTGCCATCGACTGGATGCTTTCGATCGAGCCGGAATTCACCTCGACCATCTACGCGCTTTGTGAAGCCGCCGCCGAGGTTGTCGGAGCTTTCGCCCTGGCGATCCTGGTGCTGGCGGCAGGACGGGCGGTGGAGGTCATGCCCGGCGGCGAGGAAGACGTCGCGCTCAGCGAGGATCTTGCCAACATGCTGCTCGGCTTCGTGCTGGCCTGGATCTACCTCATGTTCATGCAGTGGGTCGTCGTCTGGGGCGGCGACTTGCCCGACGAGATCCGCTGGTACGGCGTGCGCTCCGCGGGCGGCTGGCTTTATCTTCTTTGGCTGCTGATTGCCTTGCACGTCTCGGCTTTCGCAGGCCTGCTCAGCCGAAGGATGAAGCGCAGCCATCGCGGCCTTGTCGGGCTCGCCGCTGTCGCTCTGGCCGGCCATTTCATCGACGTCTTCTGGCGAATCCGGCCACCGCTCTTTGCCGGCGGCCCACTGGCATTGTGGCATGATGCGGCCGCCTGGATGGGATTGGGCGGGCTATGGCTCGCGCTTTTCCTCTTCCTGCTCCGCCGGCCAGACAGGATCGTCTGGTGGAAGCGCGAGGTCGCCCATGGCTAAGGCGCACCGTCATCCCGAGACGCGCGATGTCCAGCCGCGGGTGCTGCTTGCTTTCGGCGGCGGGCTGTTGCTGTTCATCGCCTTAGCCGCGATCGGCGTGAAGCTCATCTTCAACACCGCGCCGACCTGGCTGCCGCGTCCGACGGGCACCAGTCCGGAAAGCCCTGATCTGCAGACCGCGCCAAAGCAGGATCTGACCGCTTTCCGCGCCGAAGAGGATCGCCAGCTCAAGACGCTTGGCTGGGTTGATCGCAACGCCGGCATCGCCCGCATCCCGATCGATGATGCCATGTGGGCGGTGGTCAGCCACGGCCTGCCGGATTGGTCGCGACCGACGGCAGCGGCCACGGAGCCTGATTGCGCCCTGCTCACGGCGACGGTTCCCCGTGCGCCGCAGGCCCAGAATTGCCAACAGCAGCGTGGGGCAGGGCGATGAGAAGTTTGTTGGCCGCGCTTTGTCTGTTCGTTGCCGGCACGGCCTTTGCCGCCGAACGACCGAGCTTCGATCCGAAGCTCGGCGTGCAGCTCAGCCTTGAGCGAGAATTGGTCGATACAAGCGGCCGGAAGCTGACGCTGGGCGAGACGCTCGGCGGGCGCCCGGCGCTTGTCATCTTCGGCTACGATAAATGCCCGAACCTTTGCGGCGTCACCCAGCAGGCCGTCGCGTCCGACCTGAAGAAGACATCCCTTCGCCCTGCAGATTATCGCGCGTTGTTCATCTCGATCGACCCCGATGAGACCTCCGCCGATGCCGCAGCGGCGCGGGATGACATCGCTTCCGCCGCTGGCCCGGCGGGATTGTCCGCCTGGCGTTTTCTAACCAGCAGCGAGAGCGCCGGCGCGGCGCTCGCCAACGAGGCCGGGATCACTTTCGACCGGCGCAAAGACATCGATCAGTTCGTTCATCCGATCGCGGTTATCGCGCTCACACCGTCGGGCCGAATTTCACAGGTATTGCCGGCGCTGACCTTTACGCCGCGCGATCTTGAGCTTGCACTGGTCGAGGCGTCGGCCAACAAACTTGGCTCGATCGCGGATCACATCTTCCTGCTCTGCGCGGGATTCGACAGTTCGAAGGGCCAGTACACGCCGGCTATCTGGGCGGCGCTGAAAGTGGCTGGCCTGGCAACGGTGCTCGGCCTGGGAGCGACGGTGCTCTGGCAAATGCGGGGGAGGGCAAGGTGAGTTTCGGCGTTCCCTTCTTCCCGCAGGAAGCCTCGTCGGAAGCCGGCCATGTCGATGCGCTGTTCTACACGCTGCTCGTTTTCTCAGCCGTGCTCGGGCTGGCGCTCACCGGGCTGGTCGTCGGCTACGCGGTGAAATACCGCGTCGGGTCGCCGGCGGATCGCACCGGACAGCGTTCCCGCAACATATGGCTGGAAACAAGTTGGACCATCGCCAGCCTGATCATTGCCTTCATCTTCTTCGGCTGGGGCGCGACGCTTTTCGTTCGGCGCGATCATCCGCCGGCGGACGCGCTCGAGATCACGGGGCTGGGCAAACAATGGATGTGGGAGTTCAGGCAACCCGGCGGCCAGCGCGAGATCAACGAGTTGCACGTTCCGGTCGGCAAACCGGTTGTCGTGTCGCTCGCCTCGCAGGACGTCATCCACTCCTTTTACGTGCCGGCCTTCCGCATCAAGCAGGACGCGGTGCCTGGACGCACGACCCATATCTGGTTCATTGCCACCGAGCCCGGCCGCTACCATTTGTTCTGCGCCCAATATTGCGGCGCTCAGCATTCCGAAATGGGCGGCTGGGTGACCGTGATGGCGCCCGAGCAATATGCCGCGTGGCTGAACAGCCAGGGCGAAGGCGAGACGCTTGCCGCAAGCGGCGAGAAACTGTTTCGCGCGCTGGGCTGCTCCGGCTGCCATGGCGCGAGCAGCAAGGTGAGGGCGCCGTCGCTCGACGGCATCTTCGGCCGGCCGGTGGCGCTCGACAATCAGCAGACGGTGATCGCCGACGAGCGCTATTTGCGCGACTCCATTCTCAACCCGAAGAAGGAAATCGCAGCGGGCTACGAGCCGGTCATGCCGAGCTTCGATGGCCTGATCGATGAAGGCGAGCTGCAGATGCTGCTCGCCTATCTGAAGTCGCTTTCGCCTCAACCAACGGCTGGAGCCAAGCCATGACCAACGCGGCGATGCAGGGTACATATCTCGGCCAAGGCAGCGGCCTGCGGGCATGGCTTCTCACCACCGACCACAAGCGCGTCGCATGGCTCTATTTCATCTCGCTGACGGGCTTCTTCTTTCTCGGCGGCGCCATGGCGGTGCTGATGCGGATCGAGCTGGCGACGCCGGCCGGCGATCTCGTCTCCGACGATGTCTACAACCGGCTGTTCTCGCTGCACGGCATCATCATGGTCTGGTTCTTCCTGGTGCCGTCGATCCCGGCGACCATGGGCAATTTCCTTTTGCCGCTGATGATCGGCGCGCGCGATCTCGCTTTCCCGCGGCTCAACCTCGCCAGCTGGTACGTCTTCATCTTCGGCAGCCTGTTCGCGCTGTTTGCAGTGGTGGCCGGCGGCGTCGATACCGGCTGGACCTTCTACACGCCGCTGTCGACGCTCTATGCCAACGGCTTCGTCTCGACCGCGGCCTTCGGCGTCTTCATCGTCGGCTTCTCGACGATCATGACCGGCATCAACTTCATCGTCACCGTGCATACGCTGCGCGCGCCGGGGCTCACCTGGTTCCGATTGCCGATTTTCGTCTGGACGCTCTACGCCACCAGCCTGGTGATGGTGCTGGCAACGCCGGTGCTCGCCGCCTCTCTGATCCTGATCGTGCTGGAGCGCGTGTTCGGCATCGGCATCTTCAATCCCGATCTCGGCGGCGATCCGCTGCTCTTCCAGCATCTCTTCTGGTTCTACTCGCACCCGGCGGTCTACATCATGATCCTGCCCGGCATGGGTGTGGTGTCGGAGGTGCTGCCCTGTTTCAGCCGCCGGCCGCTGTTCGGCTACAAGGCGGTGGCGATGTCGTCGATGGCGATCGCGGTCTTCGGCTTCCTGGTCTGGGGCCACCACATGTTCGTCAGCGGGCAGTCGGCCTATGCCGGCGTGGTGTTCTCGTTCCTGTCCTTCTGCGTCGCGATCCCGTCGGCGATCAAGGTCTTCAACTGGAGCCTGACGCTGCGCAAGGGCGAGATCAGCTTCGAGACACCGATGCTTTACGCGCTGTTCTTCCTGGCGCTGTTCACCTTCGGCGGGCTGGCGGGGCTGTTCCTTGCGGCGTTGGCGGTCGATGTCCATGTCCACGACACCTACTTCGTCATCGCGCATTTCCACTACATCATGGTCGGCGGCATGGTGACGGCGTACATGGCGGGCCTGCATTTCTGGTGGCCGAAATTGACCGGCCGCATGTATTCGGAAATCGCAGGGCGTATAGCGGCGACCGTCACTTTCGTCGGCTTCAACCTGACCTTCTTTCCGCAATATGTGCTGGGCTTCGACGGCATGCCCCGGCGCTATCATACCTATCCGCCTGAGTTCCAGTTCTGGAACGTATTGTCCTCGGGCGGCGCGGTGGTGCTGGCGATCGGCTATTTGATGCCCTTGTTCTACCTCGGCTGGTCGCTGTTTCGCGGCGCTCGCGCGCCCGACAATCCGTGGAACGCCACTGGGCTCGAATGGCAGACGAGCTCGCCGCCGCCGCCGCATAATTTCAAAACCATGCCGATCGTGACGCGACCGGCCTATGCCTACGACATGAAGGGGCTCGAGCACGAGCGCTTCAGCCCGCACCGGGAGGAAGCGGCGCGATGAGCGGTACCGAAAGCATCGCATTCGACACGCCCCAGCGCGAACGGCGCGCCGACAATTTTGCCATGTGGGTGTTCATCGGCTCCGAGGCGATGCTGTTCGGCGCGATTTTCCTGGTCTTCCTGGTCGCCCATATCGATTTCGGCCCTGCTTTCGCCGCCGCCTCGAAGCGCCTTTCTCTGCCGCTCGGCACCTTGAACACGGCCGTGCTGATCACCAGCAGCTTCACAATGGCATTGGCGCATATGCTTGCGCTTCATAGACGTTGGCGCCCGACAATTTGGGCGCTGGTCGCGACTGCAGCGCTGGGCGTGTGCTTCCTGATCGTGAAGGGGATCGAATACGGCAAGGAGATCAACGAAGGACTGGCGCCGGTCCTGGACCTGCCGTTCCGCTATGCGGGGCCAGATCCCGTGCACGCCCAGCTTTTCTTCGGCCTCTATTTCGCGATGACCTCGCTGCATGCGCTGCACCTGATCGGCGGCATCGTCGTCATCGCCGGCATGATCGCGTTCTGGCGGCCCTCCAGCCCTGCCAACCGGTTGCGCCGCGTAGTTGCCGTCGGCCTCTACTGGCACTTCGTCGACGTCATCTGGGCGTTCATGTTCCCTGTCCTTTACCTGATCAACCGATGAGCGAACTGCGCAAACTCACCTTCGGCTATCTCGGGCTGCTCGCGCTGCTGGCACTGACGGTGGCTTCCTCCTTCCTCGATCTCGGCGGCTTCAATGTCGCCCTCAACCTGGCGATCGCGGCCGCCAAGGCGGTCCTGATCGCCCTGCTGTTCATGCATCTGACAGGCACGTTGCCGCGGCTCGCCGTCGCGGCAACCGGGCTTTGGCTCGCCATTCTTTTCGGGCTGACGCTGATCGGGCGATAGGAGAGCGGCATCAATCGCCAACGGGCACGCCGATTGGGACTGAGGTCCTGTCATCAAGGCGCAACAGGCCCAGCATTAACATGTGATCTTGCTCATAGTCTTCGGGCAGCATGATTGCGAATGAGGGACACGTCATTGGAGGTGAGCGATGCCCCTGTCCGCGGCGCTGAATGATGCCGACTTGGAATTCAAGTGCTTGGAATGTGACCATGCCTTCAAAAGGAAAGGGTCGTGGTTCAAGGTGATCTCGACCTTCAAATGTGAGGGCTGCGGAGCTGCGAACCGCATCGGGTATGCCGACAAATTGGCGTTGTTCGAAAAGCACTCAGCACCGTTTGGCTGATCGCAAGCCGACCGCGAAAGGCGGCTCGACAACTCGCCCGCTGGAGTGGCGTTGGTTGAACCGCCGCGCCTAGTCGACCTCTGGAGAAATCGGCCCGGTATTTTCGTATTCGCCGTTCAATAAGCGAGCGGCCCGGCACGAGAACGGGGGAGCCCACGGGCCGAGCCTGACCGGCGGGGGCACAGACTAGATACAGGGCACCGGCTGATGCTGTTGTAACAAATCTCGATGGAGCCTCCGCCGTGCGAACGAAGGACCACTCATACGGATTGTCGCGACTCCGTGGAGCGGCCCGGCCGCGCTGAGCATCACCCCTGACCCAGTTATTGCGCATTGCATGGTGACGGCATCATAACTGTGCGAAAAATTGCAACTTATCCCTCGCTTGAATGAAACATTTGTCGCCGATACCCCGTATGCAAAGGAAGCAGGGGGGTGAAATATGCTGCACGAAGCCAACGGAGACTGCGCGATAAATCTGAGCGAAGACGAAGCGCGCCTTGCTGAGCGCTACCGCTTTCTTTGCGGCCAGCACGATGGGCTTTCCAGATGCGGCATAGCAGCCTGGGTCGGCGCGCTCGCAGGCGGTGTGTTTATCGTCTCGGCGATATTCTTTGGTGGCGGAGAACAGGGCGATCCTCTCTTCATATTCGGCATTGGCGTATGTTGTCTTCTTGCTGGCGGTGTCCTTTGGTTCCATGGACGCCAAGCTGAGAAGCGTCGCTGGCAAGAGAAGAGATCAATCGTCCATAAGTTTCGCAGCCGAGGACTCGGCATACAGCTGAACGGCCAAGTTCATCGTCTGTTCGGCTAGCTGTTGAATGGCTTATGCGCAGCTATGAGGATCTGCGTTCTGCACTGCTGGGGTACCTTCGGTAAAATGATCGCGGCGGTTGCTACTGCGCCGTGTTGTGCGCTTTGAACGCCAAGCGAAGTTCGAGCGCCTCAGGGCTGGCACTGCCTAGCTTGGTGTCTCCGTTCTGCGAACCCCAGGCATAGGCAAAGTCGAATACAGGAGCGGGAGAGTAGGTGGCCCAGCGCGCGAATATCTGCTTCGCCTGGTCCGGTGTCGGCAGTACATAGACGTCCGCAGCCGCTCCGGTACGGGTCTTCCAATTGCCGCCGCCGAAGGCTTGGTATACAGGCACAATCCTGTCGAGAGGGATGCCAGCGGCAACGGCTGCCTCGACCGTTCGATCGATGAAGTCCAAATCGAAAGCTTTGCCGCGGACCGGATATGGATCCAGGCCGAAAAGATCAATCCCTGTGTTGGCGGGATTAAAGGTATTCATGAAGGCGGGGGCTTCGAAAGATCCCATGTCCATCAAAGTAACAAATGTAACTGCCCCGGGGACATTGGCTCTGATCCACTCGGCCTCGGCCTTCAGGGCCGCCGGACTAACTGCTGGAGAATGGTATTTGCCGGTGATGTCCGGCTCATCGCAGAGGCGAAAACCGAACAGCCGCGGATTGCCGATAAATGGCTTCACCTTGGCGATGAAGCGTGGCGTCACGCCGCTGGATTCATTTAGCCATATCAGCCCCTTCATCGCTGGCGGCAAGGCATTGAGTTGCTCTACGGATTGTACATCGGCGAGGTCGAAGCCCGCGCTCGCGATTGCAACGCCCGAGCCGCCGGAGGTGTAGTGAAGCGTCTTGCCGCTTCCACCCGCATACAGCGCCGATTGGCTGCAGATCAGCATCATGAGCAACGCCGACATGCGCAGATTGCTGATGCGTGTGAACTTTGGCGACCTAGCCGTTGGCGCGACGGGCTCCGACTTGATGGGTTGCGCGGCTCGAACCGCTGCGCCATACCCGCACGTTGAACTCGTCGGCATGCTCCAACTATCCACCAAATCGCCCCGCACCGATCCCTTTTAGGCTGTACGGAAAAATTCGGCTTCATCTGTTCGATCGATGGACCAGCTTCGAGGCGGAGTTGGTGCCAAGCCAGCATAGTGGTGGCATCCATGCAGCCCTGTCATCTATGCGCTGCCGATCCGGATGCTGGCTATTTCAGCGCCGTCTTCATGGGCGCCGACATCGACCAGCCGCGCAATCTGACGAAATCGGTGACGGTGGAGTAGGCATTACCGGCGAATATTGTCGCCGGCAATGCCCTGCTTTGCGGAGCTTGGAGGCTCCTATCGACGGCGATCTTATGGCAGGTAAGGGTCTGCGCTAGACCGCCACGAAGAGTATGCCCGCCTTAGACCACGGCGAACGAACTCGCCGTAATCGCAAGATGCGGGGAAAGGGCGGCGAATTGAATCTGAGCTGCGCCGCCTGCGCCGTCACTGTCAAAGTAGAGCGCCCCGGTCGTGCTGTTGTAGACGATATGATCGGTGCTGTCGTGAGCGGCGGTACCGGTATGGAAAGCACTGCTTGCGAGCGCCCCAACGCTGAGCCCTTTGAAGATAGCGTCATCCAGCTGGATCTTGTCCACAGACGGGCTGAAGTCGGTAACCGTGGCAACATTGCTCTTGCCGAGGGCGCTATTGAAAACGAAGGTATCGTGGCCGCCATTGCCGGTCAGCCAATCGCCGCCGCCACCGCCCTTTATGACGTTGTCGCCGGCATTCCCGATGATGTGCTGACGCAATTCGTTGCCGGTCAAGTTGATTGCCGTTGTGCCCGCGTCCTTCTGGGTGCCGAGGACCTCAATCGACGAGCCGGCAGCAAGCGCATAACTCACCGACGTCCACACTCTGTCCTGGCCCTGGCCAGCGGCCTCGACCACCTTGCTGGCGGCATTGTTGACATAGTAGTCGTCATTGCCCCCATAGCCCGCCATCGTGTGGACGGCGTTGTCGGCCGGGTGTAAAACATTGTTGCCGCTGGTGCCTTTTATGTCGGCGGTCGGGGCCGTGACGGGAGGGGTTGTGGTACTGGTGCCAGTGCCAGTGCCAGTGCCAGTACTGGTGCCAGTGTTGGTGCTGGTGCTGGTATGGGTGTTGTGATCCAGGAAAAACGCCCGCATTGACGATGTGTTGCCAAGCGAGGTCTCGCCATTCTGCGAGGACCACTTATAGGCCATGTCAAAGGCTGGCGACGGGACGAGCTTTGCCCAATGGTCCAAGATGGTCTGTTCCTGGGCGGTGGTAGGCATCACATAAGACCCGCCCGTATTGGTCGACCACCCGCCGCCGCCAAACGTCTGGAACACAGGAATGATCGCACTCTGCGGAATGCCCGCCTTCTCGGCTGCAGCGACGGCTCTGTCGATGTAGTTGAAGTCGACCGCGGACGAGCGCACGGGGTAGGGATCGAGCCCGTAATAGTCGATTCCCGTGTTGGCGGGATTGTACGTGTTGGTGTAATCGGAGGCCGTGAACGACCCCATGTCCATCAGCGTAATGAAGGTTTTCGCGCCCGGGAAATGGGAGTGAATCCAGTCGGATTCGGCCTTCAGATTCGCAGCGCTGACCTGTGTATGATATTTGCCCGTGGGGTCGGGCTCGTCAGTGAGATAAAAGCCAAAAACCTTGGAATTGCCGAGGAGGGGCGTCACCTTGTCTATGAAAGACTGGGTCACCCCGCTGCTTTCGTTGAGATATATCAAGGCCTTGGTGCCGTTAGGCAGCGCGTTGACCGACGACGCGTACTGAAGGTCGATCAAGTTGAAGCCATCAGCTATGGCGCCGGAGGCGGGGGCGCCATAGGCGTAATGCATGGTAGCCATGCGAACATCCTTCTTCTGATTGATAAGCGCCCCACTCCCTGCCTAACCGAGAGGGTACATTAGCGCCAAATCAAATACGGAAATACGTTGATAGAATGATTGATCGACGAGTTTACCAGCACCAAAAACGCCTAATCTTACAGTGATTTGCATCGAATTTCGGTGTTTGATGATGCATCAAATTAGCCGGGGATATCACGATTCCGTTGTTCAACCTTCAGGCTACAAAGACCGACGATGCGGTGATCGAAACGCTGCTGGAACCAAAACAACCCGATACCGATAGAATCATTGATGCTGGGCGCAGAACACAGCAGTAAGGAAACGGTTGTCAGGATCAATTCCCGGATTTTTGGGAAAACTTGAAATTTTCTCGGGTGTGACCAGTGCGAGGCACTCCCTTTTTCTAAGCAAAGGAAACTTCGCTTGAGTGCTCTCTTCCTTTAGGCATTTTGCGGGGAACGTATCTTCGTCGATAGCTCGTCAGATCCAGGGTTTCTGCGATCAGCCGCGTTCGCCGAACTAGGACTTGAGGAACGGTTGAACCGACGCAGCTCAAGCTGAGACCATGTCACCGGCTCAGAGGCAGCCGAGCCTCGAAACCCCTCGCCGAAATGGACATTCAATTCGCGCTCCGACGCAGCCGCGCGCACCCTGAGATCGGTCCGCTCATTCAAACGGACGAGGACATTGGGCAAGCCTGCCCGTACCGTGAACCCTGGCGCAAAACATGTATCTGAGTAGCGAACCAGGATCATGGAAGCACGAAGAAATGCTGACCAGTGCACGCAACCCAAGTCAGACGGGCGGTCGGGGGAGACAGCATGAATCCGCATCTTGTGTGTGTCGGAGGCGAGGACCACGCCTTCAGGATTCCGTTTCTGCTGTCGCTGCGTCAGAAGGGCTTCCAAGTCACTGCGGTGTCGAGCGGTCCGGATACAGCATTTTCGCAGCACGACATTCCGCATCGACGCTACGGCTTCGACCGATTTTCCAGCGGGAGTGGAGGCGCCGTAAGGACGATCAGAAAACTGATCTCGGACCTGCGCCCGGACATTGTACAGAGTTTTGATACCAAGCCTAATCTCTTGACGCCGTTGGCGATAAGGGGGGCCGTTCCGGTCATCCGCACCATCAATGGTCTTGGCTGGACGTTTTCTTCTCGTGAGCCGAGGGCTATGGCGCTGCGCCCGATCTTCTCGGGGTTGCAGTGGCTTTCGTCGCGCTGGACGGCTGCCACGGTTTTCCAAAATCGTGATGACAAGGCGTTCTTCGAGCGCTACCGGCTCATCGGGCGCGGGACTGGTCACCTGATCTGCAGTTCCGGCATCGACATCGACGGCTTTACCAGGGCAAGACAGAGCGCGCCGTCATCGCAGGCGATGCGCGAGCAGCTTGGGCTGTCATCGGCTGAAGTGATCATTTTTGTCGGCCGGCTGACGCGCGAGAAGGGCATCCCAACGCTGCTTAAGGCAGTACCCCGCGTTCTTGAAAAAAGGCCGAATGCGCGTTTCGTGCTTGTCGGTCCATGGGAATCCGAGGGGCCGTTCGCCGTCGACAAATCGCAAATCGAACGCCATTCCCCTCATGTCATTGCCCTAGGCCCACGGCACGATGTTCCTGCCCTTCTTGGCATGGCGGATCTGTTTGCCTTTCCGACACAATATCGGGAGGGAGTGCCGCGCGTCCTGCTCGAGGCGGGATTGGCTGGACTGCCTATCGTGGCGTCAGATATGCCGGGCTGCAACGAAGTGGTCCAGCCCGGCTGGAACGGATACCTGGTTCCGCCTGGCGATGCCGAGGCATTTGCTTCCAGGATAAATCAAGTCTTGGCCGACCGCCCCGCCGGGGCGGCCATGGGCGCTCGTTCCATCGAATTCGTCAAGCAGCATTTCGCGCTGCCGCTGGTGGTCGCCCAGTATTGCGATCTTTACCGGCATATTCTTGATGCCAAAGCCCTTGGCGCCTCAGTTCAGGCCCCGCAGACCGAAAAGAATGCCGCATTCCGTCCGTTGGGCGAGGTGCGCCAATGATCCGAGACGTCCTGTTGGCCGGCGGCGTTGCAATGGCTTATGCATCGCAACTCGAAATTCCAGGGGCGCCGTTCGGAATCAGCGAATTGTTGCTGGCGGTTTGGATACTGATTTCGATTGGCCGCGTACTTGCCGGTGGTCGACTTGAAGCCACGCCGGCCCTTTCGATTTTTGCCGCCTTCTGGGGGATCATGGCATTCGCTCTCGGGCTAGGCCTGATTGTCGGCATGCTTACGAGCGTTCAGTACATGGACGCGCCGGTTCACGACATGATTGCCTATCTATTGCTGGCATTCGTTACATGTCTGCTTGCGGCTGATCCTCAGGCGGATCGTCATCTGCGTCGCACCGCGTGGTGGGTGATCGTCATTGCGAACGCGTGTTTTGTTTTCCAATTGGCGCTTGGCTTCGGCTTGCTCCATCAGTCCGGAGTGAACCCTTGGTTTTGGGACAGGTTCACAGGATGGTCGGACAACCCAAACCAACTGGCTCTTTATTGCGCGCTGTTCGGTCCTCTTGCGCTATACCTTTCAATGACAACAAGTAATATGGTAGCCAGGACGTTTGGCATTGTAAGTATTGTTCTCATAATATACGTCGGAAGATTGACTAAAAGCGATACTTATCTATTGACAATAGTGATAACCGGTCTGGTTTTCCTGATGTTGCGCGTCCGGAGATGGGTCGCGGTTGGCGGAAGGGTCACTCTTGGTCGTCAAATCAGCCTTTTGCTGTTGCTTGCTTTGTTCCCCCTTGCAATCTCCGCAACACCCTATGTGCTTGCGGAAACGAGCACCGTTGAAAACTTCGCCAAGAGCCTGACCAAAGGCGAGGGCGGTGAGGCGACGGCCGAGACAGCCAATCTGCGCATCAATATCTGGACCAATGCTCTGGGCAAGGGGTTGGGGTCTGCTTCGCTGGGCCTCGGCCCAGGACCACATGTCGACAGATCTGTTGTGACCAAGGAGTTTATCGACCTGCCTTTCGAGGCTCACAGCACATTACTGGATTTGTATACTCAAGGAGGCATTCTGGCGGTTCTCGCCCTGTTGTGGATCCTTGGCATCGCGGCCATCTCTGCCTGGCGTGCAAGGCTCGACGCTCTGGTGGCACTCGTCTTGTCGATCGGCATCTTCGGCTTCCCGCATCTGGTCATTCGCCACCCGATCGTTTGGTTCTCAATCACACTTTGCCTCGTAGCCGGGCAGCGCAAGCCTATCGCGGCAACTGCGGGAGCGAGGAGCCGTTGATATGTGCGGAATCGCCGGGATCCTTCTTGCGCCAGACTCGCCCAGCACAAGGCCGCTCGCAGCTATAGCACAGATGACAACAGCGCTCCGTCACAGAGGGCCCGACGGCGAAAGCTTTTGGAAAGATGTGGAGGCTGGTGTCGCTTTCGGCCACAGCCGCCTGGCAGTCGTGGATTTGTCGGAAACCGGCGCCCAGCCCATGCGCTCGGACAGCGGCCGGTACATAATCACCTTCAATGGGGAGATATACAATTTTCGGGACTTGCGCCGAGAGCTTGAGAACGCCGGCCACACCTTTCGCGGGACATGCGATACGGAAGTTGTGCTTGGGGCCGTGGAGCAGTGGGGGCTCGAAGCTGCGCTTACGCGATTTGTCGGCATGTTCGCGTTCGGGTTGTGGGACGCAAAAACGAGAACTCTTCATCTGGCCCGCGACCGGATGGGGGAAAAGCCGATCTACGTCGCCCCGACCCGCCATGCCCTGGTTTTTGGCTCCGAACTCAAGGCCATTCGGTGTTTCCCGGATTTCCGTCCAGAACTCAATCCCAGCGCCGTAAGGGCTATGCTGTCGCAGGGTTGGGTGCCGGACGACAGTTGTATCTGGCGCGGCGTTTTCAAATTGCCGCCGGGATCGGCTCTGTCCTTAACTGCAGCGGATTTCGCAAAAGCGCGCCGTACGGGAACCGTTCGAAATAAAGTTCGATTCTGGTGGTCGTTGGCAGACGTCGCCGCGAAAGGCCGGCAAGACCCGATCGTCGGCAGCGACGAAGATTTGACGAATGAACTCGATCGGCTGCTTCGGCTTTCTGTTCGAGAGCGCATGTGCGCGGATGTGCCGCTCGGCGCCTTCCTGTCGGGCGGCGTAGATAGCTCGACCGTAGCCGCGCTAATGCAGGTCCAATCCCGAAAATCCATTCGCACTTTCACGATCGCCTTCGGGGAGCACGGTTTCGATGAAGCTCCTCATGCTGCAGCGGTCGCTCAGTACATCGGCAGCGATCATACAGAGCTGCACCTTTCCCCTGCTTCCGCACGCGATGTCATTCCGGAATTGCCCAGTGCCTGGGACGAGCCGTTCGCCGACGAATCGCAAATCCCCACTTTGCTGGTGGCGCGACTTGCTCGCCAGCACGTCACTGTGGCGCTGACGGGCGACGGAGGCGATGAATGTTTCGCCGGTTACGCTCGCCATCTGATGGCGGCGCGAGCAAATCGGCGTCGTCGTTTGCCTTCTTCGCTGCGTGGTTCAGTTGCCGCAAGCATTGGGCTTGTGGCGCGCGCCACCCGTTACGATTTTTTTGGCAGGCTGCCACTTTCAGCGCTCTTCGGCCATGCGTTGCGCGGTGATCGGCTGGAGCGATTGGCTCAATTGCTCGCCGCTTCGGACCAGGAAGAACTGTACCAGCGCCTGGCAGGGTCATCGACGACAAGCCTGACCCGATTTGGCCACCGGGCGTCAACTCGCCGAACACCGCGACTCGACGATTTGTTGTCCCGGCTCCTCTACAACGATATGGCAGGATATTTGCCGGGCGACATCCTGGTGAAGCTGGACCGAGCCAGCATGGCGAACGGGCTGGAAGGCCGCTGCCCGCTGCTCGACCATCGCGTCGTTGAATTCGCCTGGCGGCTGCCATCGGATGCAATGGTTCGCCATGGACGAGGCAAGTGGCTGCTTCGACAGTTGTTGCACCGCTACGTTCCCCGGCGGCTGATAGATAGGCCTAAGCAGGGCTTCGATGTTCCGATTGCGGTCTGGTTGACAGGACCGTTGCGCGCATGGGCGAGTGACCTGTTTGCCGACATGCGCCAGTCAAGAGATGGGCTTCTGGACATCGATAGGGTCCAGACGTGCTGGCGCGATCATGTCAACGGAAAGCGGGATCATTCCCGGGATCTTTGGGCAACATTGATGTTCCTGGCATGGCGCGCCGACGCCAACCGGCTTCCAGTGCCCGCGAGACAGTCGCGCATGCTTGAAATGACGGGAGTTTAAAATGGAAGGTTCGATAGCTAGGCGAACGAAGCTGCCGCGCACCACAGAGATGCGCGTCGAAGTGCGAGAGCCCAATCCGCGCATGCGGCGTCCGCTACGTGACCCTCGAGAAGACCTGACCCCTTTCGGCCAATTGTTGGTTACTTTGGCGGCGCGCAAATGGTTTTTGGTCGCAATGGCTGTTTTGGGCGGTGCGGTTGCGGGTCTAGCCGGCTTCGCCAAGCCGGCGTTGTATGAGGCCACCACGCAAATCATCGTCGACGGTCCGACCAGAAGCGCTCCTCAGCCGACGAGCGGCCAGGATATGCTCGATACCAGCATTGACAACCATCTGACGATGCTGGCCTCACAATCTCATCTGCGTCGGGTAATTGACGCAATTTATAAGCCAACGCCCGATCGGCAGGCCAACCTCAATGGCGCCGCGGCGCAAAACGCCGCTTCCCCAGCCAAATCGAAATCATTTGCAGGTGCATTCTTGGCCGGGATTTGGCCGGATCACGCTGACATGACCCCAGAGGGCAGGGAGGCTGCGAGGCTGAAGGCGTTGAGGCGCTACGTCAGGGTCGGGCAGGAACTGCGATCGCGAGTCATTACCATCGGCTTTACCGATCCGGATCCCGTCCGGGCCGCATTCGTGGCCAACACATTCGCGCAAGTGTATGTCCAGGATCTCGCGCGGACTGCTCAGGCCGCTGATAGGTTGGAGCTCGAATCCGTCGTCGCTGCGCTGCCTGGCGTGCAGTCCGATCTCGCGCAAGCGACCGACCGCCTTGAAAAATACCGGCTAAGTCACGGGACTGTCGACCAGGGTGCCGTTGATAATGCTGTCCGCGACACGGCCGACCTTAATCAGCAACTGTCATTGTCTCGCGCAAACCTCTCCACCGCCGAGGCCCGTGTTCAGCATATTCAAGAATTGCAACGGTCCGGTGCCACGAGCGCGACGCTTGCGAGTGCAATCGGATCGCCGACGCTGAGCGATCTGATAGCCCGGCAGGGTGGCGCCGCGGCCGATGCGGATCTGAATGTTGCCGTCAAGCGCGAAATCGAACAGAGCATCGAACGCATCAAGTCGGAAGCCGACATCTATCGCGCGCAGGTTTCCGCGCTGGAGGCGCGCAAGAATGTGCTTGACGCGGTCGTAGCCGACACAGCAGGCAGGCTTTCCGGGCTTCACGCGTTGGAGCCGGCAGTCACCATATTGACGCAGCGGTACAATGATCTTCTGAACAGGCAACAGGATTTGAGGAACCGCATCGCGGTTCCGTCTGCGGGAGTTTCGATAATTTCGGCGGCATGGCCACCGAGTAACCCGAAAAGCCTTTCACCGATCTTCCTTATCCCGCCGGGTATGGTCGTATTCGGCCTCATCGGGGGCGTCTTGGTTCTCTTGAAAAGTCGCATGAGCCGCACAATGCGCGGTGAGGCTGAGACAGAAGCAGCGCTCGGCTTCCCTGCCGTTGGGCTATTGCCCAGGACATCAAGAGCGAGTGCCAAGCGCTTGCAGACCCTCACTCTAAGCCAGAAAAATTCCGCCTACGGCCGCGCTGCATTGTCCCTATTGATCAATGTGGCCCCCGAACCGGCCCCCGGACGATCGTCGCAGATGATGCTCGTCACTTCCAGCGATAAGGGTGATGGGAAAACAGAGCTGGCATGGAGCCTGGCGCTGTCGGCCACACGCCTGGGCAGCAATGTCCTGTTCATCGACCTTGACCCGCAGGATAAGCAACTGACCAACGACTTTGTGCGCGAATTCAGCATTTCCAAGCCGCATAAGTCGTTTGCGGATTATGTGAAGGGCCGCTGCGAGCTAGACGAGGCTGTCGTGAGCATGCCCGGTATCGGCATCGATTTCATGGCCGCACCCATAGTTTCGGACGATCTTTTGAAGCTATTGGTTGACGTCGATGTGCCGCGACACTTCGCGGACAAGCTGGGCGCCGTGTACAATCTTGTCATTCTCAACGGGCCGCCAGGGTTGCACGGTCCGGAATCCCGACTTCTCAGCAGTTGGGCAGATGCCGTCATCTTTGCTGTCCAGTGGGCCAAGACACCGCGCAGTGTTGCACGCGGCATTCTGGAATCACTGCAGCCTAATGGTTCGAGATCCGCTCCGGTAGGGATTGCTCTCACTGGAGTAAATCTCAAGCAGCACGCCAAATATCATTTTGGGGACAGTGGCGATCTTCTGCTGTTCGGAAAACGATAAGGCACTCAAGCCCCTGGGTCGCAAGAAATGATTATCGAACTCTTTGGACCGCCTGGAGCTGGCAAAGCAGTCTTTGCCCATGCGCTTGCCAAATCGCTGCGCGGGCAGGGCTACGCTACGAAAGTGGTCTTCAGTCACAAAGCAAGTAGAAGGTCAAGGAGTGTAGATC
>NZ_VFWS01000250.1:0-2067 GCF_006443065.1 Mesorhizobium sp. B1-1-5
ACCGGAGAGATAGACCCAGTAGCTGAAGGCGTTGAGCCGCGGGAAGGCGACGTTTCGGGTGCCGATCATCAGCGGCACCAGGTAGATGGCGAACGCTTCCATGACCGGTACGGCGAACAGGAACATCATCGTCGTGCCATGCATGGTGAAGAGCTGGTTGTAGAGATCGGGGCCGATATGGCGTGCCTCCGGCGTGGCAAGCTGGAACCGCATGGCAAGTGCCGACAGGCCTGCAAGGGCGAGGAACAGGAAGGCCGTCACCATATAGCGCCGGGCGATCAGCTTGTGGTCGACCGTGACCAGCCAACCATAGAGGCCGTTCGGCGTCCGCCAGGCATGCGCCAGATAGTCGTGCAGTCTTGCCTCGTCGAGCCCGGTGTCGCGGATGCCTTTCAGGGCCGCTTCCTGTTTTCGCCTAGCCGTCTTCCCGGCAACGCCACTCATTCAAGACTTCCAAGATAGGCGACGACCGCACGAAGATCGTCGGCGCTGAGAGCAATGCGCGGCATCTTCGCGCCGGGTTTTATGGATTGCGGATCGGCGATCCACGCGGCGAGCGCGCCGGGTGTCATGGCCAGCGTGTCGGCGGCCAATGCACGCCGGTTTGCGAGATGGGTAAGGTCGGGCCCGACCGCTCCCTTGGCCGGCGTCCCCCTTATCGTGTGGCAGCGCGCGCAACCGGTGGAAAGAAAAGCCCGCTGGCCGCGGCGTTCCTCCTCGCTGGCAGGCGCGATGGCGGCGGCGTCTTGTCTGGACCGCCATGCCTCGAACGCTTCGCGGCTTTCCGCGATGACGGTGACGGCCATGTGAGCATGCTGGTAGCCGCAGAACTCGGCGCACTGGCCGCGATAGATACCAGGCCTGTCGGCAATGAGGGTGATCTCGCTCGGCCGGCCCGGAATGAGGTCCCTTTTACCGGCGAGACTTGGCACCCAGAAGCTGTGAATGACATCGGTCGAATCGAGTTCCACCTTTACCCGTTCGCCGACGGGAAGATGGATCTCGTTCGCCGTGACAATCATGCGCGACCGATCATCGTTGTGATAGCGTATTTCCCACCACCATTGATGCCCTGTGATGCGGATGGTGAGCGTCTCCTTTCCGCCCAGCGAGGCAATGGATTTGCCGGCGAAGAAGCTCGTTATCGTCAGCGCGGCGAGAACCAGCACGGTCGCCGCGACTGCGCTTCCGACCGCGCGGCTATACCTGTGCTCCTGATGGCTGTCGATGACCAGCGGCGGGGGGCCTGCTTGTGCCCAGCGCTGATGGAAGAGCGCCATTGCCAGGGCCAGCATGACGAGCAGCCAGGTGATGGTCGCCACCGCGCCAAAAGACCAGATGAGATCGAGAATCGCACGGGCATTCGCACCATGTGCGTGGAGTGCGGATTGCCAGCCGCTGCACCCGCTCAGGACCGGTGCCGAGACCACTGTAGACGCGAGGCCGAGCCATTTCAGGACGCCTGGAAGACGGCTGCCGGACGTGCTTCGAGCTGGACGTGCAAAGGCGGACGCAATGGGCCATTGCCGCCGTTGCCGCAGGCGGATGGACGGGCCCGTGCATCTTGCCATGTGAAATCCCCATGGATGCCAAGGCGATAACGCGAATCGCTGTAAAAGGATGCTTTGCAACGATGGCCGGCTTTTCTCCGCCATGCGATTGGCGCCGGGCCGATGCTTGCGCGCCGGGAGCGCAACCAAATGGCGGATATGTCCGTTTCTCCAGGCAAAGGCGCGGGACGCGCATCGGACGGTTCCACGCCGCGAAAGCTTAAGGAACTAGCCATGAGCAACACAGACAAAACGGCCGGCGGAAATCGAAGCGTCGCAGGCAAGGACGATCGCAGCCAGGACGCGACGCGCAACGACCGCCGAGGCAGGGAAGAGACGCGGCAGGAACAGGCTGCGGACAGCCATCCGGAAGAGGATCCGGCGGAGGGCTCTCGCCAAACGGTCGAGCACGAGGTGGACAGGCTTGATCGGTCGGGGCGCAGCGCCTCGCAATCCGCGCGCGAGGGCCAGGTGGAACGCGCGCGTGAGGAACTGCGGAAGCAGGTCAGCGAAGAGA
>NZ_VFWS01000251.1:0-2062 GCF_006443065.1 Mesorhizobium sp. B1-1-5
GAAAATGTTCTGCGCCACGGTCAGATTGGGCGCCAGCGACAGTTCCTGGTAGATCACCGCGACGCCGCTGGCGCGCGCCTTGATCGGATCGCCGGTCGCGGCGGGCATGCCATCGATCAGGATCTCGCCCCCGGGATCGGGACGATAGGCGCCCGAAAGCACCTTCATCAGCGTCGACTTGCCGGCACCGTTCTCGCCCATCAGCGCGTGCAGCTCGCCGGCCTGGACGGTAAGCGAAACATCCTGCAGGGCGCGGATCGCGCCGAACGTCTTCGAAATATGGCGCATTTCCAGCACCGGGTGGCGTTCCGCCCCCATGCCGGCTGTCTCCGTCCTGGCCTGCGCGCTCATCGGGCTGCGACCTTGCCGGCGGTCCCGGCGACCAGATCGCGCCAGCCGTCGCGGTAGCCGGCGAGGCTGGTGAAGCGCACTGCTTTCACCGGCTCCGGCGGCTCAGCGGCGAATTCACGCCCGACGCTCTCGAAAGCCAGGGCCGCAGCGCCCGTGGCGCTGCCTTGCAGCGAAGCGCCCTGCATGACGGCCTGCTCCGGCCGCAGCTGCGCCAGCAGGCGGGCGAGCAGGCCGCCAGTGTTGAGCCCGCCGTCGACGATCACGGTGTTGCTGGAATGGATGAGGTCGAGGCAGAGGTCGAGCATCAGCGCGACATAGAGCAGTGCCACGGCCGCACGCTCGCCGGCATCAGGCGTGCGTCCGACCAGCCGGCCCGAACGGCCTGGCATCGGCCCGCCCGGCGCGAAGCTCGGCAATGCCATCATGCCGGCATCGATCGCCCGCTGCACCGCCGCGCCTTCGACCGGGCCTTGCCAGCCGTCGCTGATGGCGGCGAATTCGCGCCCGCCCATGAAGCGGATGGTCGGCACCGGGCCGCCGTCCACATCGACATTGACCAGCATGTCGCGATCGCGGTCGAGCGCCTCGAGCGGACAGTCGGGATTGAGCACGATGACCCAGGTGCCGGTCGAAACCACTGTCACCGAGCCCAGCCCCTGCCGCCGATAGGCATGGAGCGCGGCATTCGAGTCGTGGACGCCGTTGTGGATGGCGAGCGGCCGCGACGCGCTGCCGAAGTCCTGTTCGCCGATGACAGTACCGGCACGCGCGAAGGCCGGCATCTGGTGGCGCCACCCCTCGGCGTCGACCAGTGAGGAAAAATCGTGACGACGCGGCGCCCAAAGATGCGAATGGCAGCCGAGATAGGACACTTCGCAAACCGGCCTGCCGTTAAGGCGCCAGCTCCAATATTGCGGATAGCCGAGGATCCATTTCGCCGTCGCGAAAGCGTCGGATGCGGCCTCCTGCAGCCACAGCATGTGGCGGCCGTAGTTGAAACCGAGCGGCAGCCGCGGCGAGAACGTCTCGGCGTAGTCCGGAATGCGGCGATCGATCCGCGCGGCGATTTCGGCCGGCGGCTCCTGCTCATAGTCGAGGATCGGATGCGTCAGCGCCGCGTCGTCCACGAGGGCGAAGGTGCAGCCATGGCCCGACACCATCACCCCTTCCACGCCATGGTTTTCGATCACAGCGGTGACGGCGCCGAGCGCCCAATCGTGGAGGTCGGCCTCATCGAGCACGCTGAAGCCGCCTTGGCGCGTCCATTTCGGCTGGGTCCGGCGCTCGTCGAGAATGCGTCCGTCCTGGCCGAAGACGAACAGCTTCGAATTGGTCTTGCCGAAGTCGAGCACCGCGACCTTCATGCGATGGCTCCCGTGGTCGAAGCAATCCGCACCATGACGCCGGCATCCTCCAGCATGCGCGCGTCGGCATCGGAAAGACCGTCGTCGGTGACCAGCGTGCCGATGCGCGACAGGGGCAGCGCAACGTTACGGGCCTGGATCGAAAGCTTGCGGCTGTCGGCCAGCACGACGATCTGGTCGGCGCACTGGCTAAGCTCGACGATCGAGCGCACCAGCAGCGGGTGCGATTCCAGCAAGCCTTCCTGGCCGATGCCTTGCGCGCCGAGAAAGAACTTCGAAGCGTAGAAAGGTGCCGGATGGGTGAGCGAGTGAATGATGCCCGGCTCGCGATGCAGGTCGCCGCCGGC
>NZ_VFWS01000252.1:0-2061 GCF_006443065.1 Mesorhizobium sp. B1-1-5
CTGCACCGCTGCGACGCTCCTAGGTCACGGAATGGATTCTATGGTCTGCGCTGCGTCGCTTCGCTCCTTGCTCCGCCATAGAATGACGAAGGCGGGGTGGCTGCCGGCTCCCGCGACGTCGGACGGCTGGCTTGCCTTACATTGCTGCGCCCGGTTGGCGCCACTACCGGCCGGCGTCAGGTTCTAGTGACTCTGTTCAGCGCGTCGCCCGACACCCTGAGAAAAACCTTCCGGCCGTGGCGTTCTGCGCCGAGTCGGTCGTAGAAACGCAGCGCGCCTTCGTTCCAGTCTTCCGTGGTCAGATCAATGCGGCCGATGCCTTTGCCGACGCAATAACCGGCGAGAAAGCCGACCAGCGCACGGCCGACGCCCTTGTCTCGGGCGCTGTCGCGCACGAACAGATCCTTCAAGAACATCAGCCGTTCGAGATCAATGCCTGGGTGCGCGATGGCCACCGAGGCGAGGCCGGTCACCTCGCCATCCGCAAAGGCCAAAGCAAAATGTGGATAGGCCGGGCTTTCGTCCTCGAGCCATTGCCGCGCCGTGGCCGCGGCGCGAGCGTGGTCGAGCGGCGCCTGCCGGTAATGCGCTGCCATCGCGCAAAGCACGGTGGCGAGCGCTTCGGCGTCGTCGACCCTCGCCCAGCGAATGTCGACGGTCATACGATCACCCCAGGAACTTGGCGATGATGGCGTCGCCCATCTCGGTGGTGCCGACTTCCTTCATGCCGGCCGAGAAAATGTCCTTGGTGCGCAAGCCGTCGTCGAGCACAGCGGCGATCGACGCCTCGAGCCTGTCGGCCTCGGCGACCATGCCGAAGGAATAGCGCAGGCACATGGCGAAGGAGGCGATCATGGCGATCGGGTTGGCGATGCCCTTGCCGGCGATGTCGGGCGCCGAGCCGTGCACCGGCTCGTAGAGCGCCTTGCGCTTCTTGGTCCTGGCATCCGGCGCGCCGAGCGATGCGGACGGCAACATGCCGATCGAGCCGGTGAGCATGGCGGCGATGTCGGAGAGCATATCGCCGAACAGATTGTCGGTGACGATGACGTCGAACTGTTTTGGCCAGCGCACCAGCTGCATGCCGCCGGCATCGGCCAGCATATGGTCGAGCTTGACGTCGGAATAGCGCGCCTTGTGGGTCTGCGAGACGACCTCGTTCCACAGCACGCCCGACTTCATGACATTGCGCTTTTCCATCGAGGTGACGTGGTTCTTGCGTGTGCGCGCGAGCTCGAAGGCGACGCCCGAAATGCGCTCGATCTCGAACGTGTCGTAGACCTGGGTGTCGATGCCGCGCTTCTGGCCGTTGCCGAGATCGATGATCTGCTTCGGCTCGCCGAAATAGACGCCACCGGTCAGCTCGCGCACGATAAGGATATCCAGGCCCTCGACCACCTCCTGCTTGAGGGAGGAGGAAGCGGCCAAAGCCGGGTAGCAGATCGCCGGGCGCAGGTTGGCGAACAGCTCCATGTCCTTGCGCAGCCGCAGCAGGCCGGCCTCGGGGCGCACCTCGTAAGGCACGGTATCCCATTTCGGCCCGCCGACGGCGCCGAACAGCACCGCGTCCGCGGCCATCGCCTTCGCCATGTCGGCATCCGAAATCGCCGCCCCATGCGCATCGTGAGCGCAGCCGCCGACCAGCCCCTCGTCGGTGGCAAAGCCGCTGCCCAGCCTGTCGTTCATGGCCTTGATCAGCTTCTTCACCTCGGCCATGGCCTCGGGGCCGATGCCGTCGCCAGCGAGCAGGAAGAGATTTTTCGAAGCCATGGAGAACCGTCCCAATAGTATCTGGAGAAACCGCGGCCTTGCTAACCGCCAAGTGATTGCGGCGCAAGGGGATGACTGCTGCGAAATACCAATCGCCGCGATCCGTCGCGCCCCCCTCTGGCCTGCCGGCCATCTCCCCCTCTAGGGGGGAGATCAGCTGTCATTCCGGCTTTCGCCAATCTTCAACGTTGCAGGAGTGAGCGCGGCGCCGAAGCTGCCAATCTCCCCCCAAGAGGGGGAGATGGCCGGCAGGCCAGAGGGGGGCGCGACGGATCGCGGCGATTGGTATTT
>NZ_VFWS01000253.1:0-2044 GCF_006443065.1 Mesorhizobium sp. B1-1-5
GCGGCTGGCCCTGGTGCTGGCGACGGGGCTTGTCGTCGATGACGCGATCGTCGTTTTGGAAAACATCGTGCGGCGGCGCAATCAAGGCATGGGGCCGCGTGCCGCTGCCGTGCTCGGCGCACAGGAGGTGTTCTTCGCCGTCATCGCCACCACGCTGACGCTGGTTGCCGTCTTCGTGCCGATCTCCTTCCTGCCGGGCCAGACCGGCGGCCTGTTCCGCGAATTCGGCTTCGTGCTCGCCATGTCGGTGCTGTTGTCCTGCGTGGTCGCGCTGACGCTTTGCCCCATGCTTGCCTCGCGCATGCTGTCCACTGCTGCCCTCCACCACGAGGGCGCCGGTAGCCCTCGTTCAGCGCGCCGCCGATGCGTGCGCCGACGCCGTTGCCGCCCTCGTGGAGGAGGGCAGCAGTGCACAGCATGCGCGGCCTACCGGCGCAGCCTGCATGTCTGCCTCGACGCGCCGTGGATCGTGGTGCTGGTGGCGCTGCTGTTCGCCGGCACCGCAGTCGCGCTGTTCGGCACCATCCGCCAGGAATTGACGCCGACCGAGGATCGCGCGGTCGTGCTGCTTCGCATCAGCGCCCCGCAAGGCGTCAGCCTCGACTACACGACGCAGCAGATGCAGAAGATCGAAAAACTGATCCAGCCGCTGCGTGATTCCGGCGAAATCGTCAGCACTTTCGAGAGCGCCGGCCAGAACGGCGCCTATAATTCAGGCTTCATGGTGATGACGCTGGCGCCCTGGGACGAGCGCAGCCGCAGCCAGCAGGAGATCATGGCCGAGATCAGCCAACTCACCCGCCAGGTGCCCAGTGTGCGTATCTTCCCGGTGCAGCCCAACAGCCTCGGCATCCGTGGCGCCGGCAACGGCCTGCAGTTCGCGCTGGTCGGCAACGACCGCAAGGCGCTCGGCGACGCGGCCGTCAAGATCATCGCCGAGATGCAGAAGGATCCGCGTTTCCAGACACCCCGTCTTTCCATCGACCCGACGCAACCGCAGCTCTCCGTCGCCATCGACCGCGAGCGCGCCTCCGATCTCGGCATCGACATCACCGGGCTGGCCAACACCATGCAGGCCATGCTCGACGGCAACGACGTCGTCGATGTCTACATCGCCGACCGCAGCTACGGGGTGAAGCTGGTTTCGACCACCAACCCGATCAACGATCCGACCGACCTGGAGAACGTCTTCCTAAAGACGGCTGACGGCCGTTTCGTGCCGATGTCGACCATAGCCACGCTGACCGAGCGTGCCGTGCCGCCCTCGCTGTCGCGCGAGCAGCAGCAGCCGTCGGTGGCGATCACGTCCAACCTCGGCGGCGATTTCGCCCTCGGCTCGGCCCTTACGCGCGCCGAGGAGATCGCAACGCCGCTTCTGCCGCCGGGCAGCCGCATCGTGCCGTTGGCCGAGGCGGCGACGCTGGGTGAGACAAACAGCGCCATGGTCACCATCTTCGGTTTTGCCCTGGTCATCATCCTGCTGGTGCTTGCCGCGCAATTCGAGAGCTTCGTCAGCGCCATCATCATCATGGCGACAGTGCCGCTCGGCCTCGCCTGCGCCATCTTCGCGCTTCTGCTCTCGGGCACCAGCCTCAACGCCTACAGCCAGATAGGCTTGGTGCTGCTGGTCGGCGTCATGGCCAAGAACGGCATCCTGATCGTCGAATTCGCAAACCAGCTGCGCGATCGCGGACTGGGGGTGCGCGAGGCGATCGAACAGGCCTCGACCATTCGCTTGCGCCCGGTGATGATGACAATGATCTGCCCCGTGCTCGGCGGCGTGCCGCTGGTGCTGGCGGCGGGCGCCGGCGCCGAGGCCCGTATCGCGCTAGGCTGGGTGATCGTCGGCGGACTGGGGCTGGCCACCGTCTCGACGCTGTTCCTGACCCCCGTCGCCTATCTCTTGCTCGGCCGCTTCGTCACGCCGAAGACCCGAGAGGAGGCGCGGCTGAAGCGCGAACTCGAGGAAGCCGCCTACACCGATGTGGAGCCGGCTGAATAGGGAAATTCCAGGAGACCGTGTAGCGGGTCCGGAATTTTCGTG
>NZ_VFWS01000254.1:0-2037 GCF_006443065.1 Mesorhizobium sp. B1-1-5
ATCGCCATCAGAAAATTGGCTTCGGCCGAGCCGTTGGTGACCATCACCTCGTCGGCCGTACGATTCTTGTATGTGGCCGCGATCGCCTCGCGAAGGACGACGGCACCGTTCGTCCAGCCGTAACCGAGTTCGGCGGCAAGCACCTTTTCGCGTTCCTCCGGGCTCAGCAGTTCGTTGAGCGAATAGGGGTGTACCCCGCTATCGGAGAGGTTGTACTCGACGATGTTCTCGTAGAGCGACTGGATGCGTTCGAGGGTGAATTCTTCGATCTGCATGTGTGTACGATTCCTCTTCTTCAGGAAGCCGCGCGGGCCGGTGAGGTCGCGTTGGCCAGGATGCCTAGCACAGTTCTGTGCAACTCAGGTGTGGCGCTGGCCACGACGGAACGGCGGCCGGAACGGATCGTCAGCTCGCCGCCCTGCCAGTCGGTCATGACGCCCCCGGCGTTACGCACGATCGGGATCAGCGCGCAATAATCGAAGGCGTCCAGCCCCCCGTCCACATTAATGTCCAGCGCGCCGTCGGCGACGCGGCCATAGGCATGGCAACCGCCGCCATAGACGCTCCAGCGCACCTGGCGGCGCAGCCTCTTGTAGGCGGCCGTATCCTTGTCGTCGAAGGATTCCGGGTTGCCGTTGCCGACAAGGGCCTCGCTAAGGTCCTGGCAGGCGCGCGTGCGTACGGGCTTGCCGTTGAGGGTGGTCGGCGAACCGTCGGCGCCCAGCCAGCGCTCGTTGGTGACGGGATTGTCGATGACCCCGAGCATGGGAACGCCGTTGCGGGCCAGCGCGATCAGCGTGCCGAAGGTCGGAATGCCGGTGATGAAGGCTTTGGTGCCGTCGATCGGATCGATGACCCAGACCCATTCCGCGTCGAGGCCGACGGACCCAAATTCCTCGCCGAGGATGCCGTGGTCGGGATACGCCTCCTGGATGCGCGCGCGCAGCCTCTCCTCGACCTCCCGGTCTACCGCGGTGACAGGGCTTGCATCGCCCTTGGAAACGAAGCCGTGTTGCTCGCTGAGCGCTTCCTGGATTGTCGCCCGGCTGACGTCTGCCAGCGAACCGGCAAAAGCCGTAAAGGTCTTGGGGTCAGATGCCGGCATTGTCGGCTCCCTCTATGAGTGGGGTTGCGGGTTCGCCCAGAGGACGCGTGTGTCGTGAAAGCCTGTATTCGAGGGCGCGCAACGCCGTGGTGAGCACGTAGGTAATGGTGAGGTAGATAAGCGCCGCGGTGATGAAGAGCTCATAGGGCGCGAAGGTGCGGGCGACGATCGTGTTGGCGGCGCCGGTCAGCTCCATGACGGTGATGGTCGAGGCGAGTGATGTGGATTTCAGCATGCTGACCACCTCGTTGCCGTAAGCCGGCAGGGCGATGCGGAAGGCGCCCGGCAGGATGATCGTGCGGTAGGTCAACGCCGTCGACATGCCGCAGGCACGCGCCGCCTCGATCTCACCGGCTGGCACCGCCTCGATGGCGCCGCGCAGGATGTAGGCGGTGTAGGCGGCCGTGTTCAGGCTGAAGGTCAGAATGGCGCACACCCAGGCCTGGCGCAGATATGGCCACAGAAAGCTGTCGCGAACGACCTCGAGCTGGGCGAGACCGTAATAGACAAGGAAGATCTGGACCAGGAGCGGCGTGCCGCGGAAGAAGTAGATGTACCAGTGCAGCAGGAGGCGCACCGGCGCCGGGCCGCTGACGCGCAGGATGGCGACGGGAAGTGCCACCGCCATGCCGCAGAAGAGTGAGGCGACGAGCAGTTCGATCGTCGTGACGGTGGCCGACAGCAGCGCCGGCAGGCTCTCGACCATAAGCTCGAAGTTCATCGCGCCAGCTTCCTCTCGCCGCGCGTCGCACGCCGTTCCAGCGCGTCGACAATCGAGGTGTTCAGTATGGTGAGCAGGAGGTAGATCAGCGCCGCGGCGAGGTAGAAGCGGAAGGGTTCGCCATTGACCTGCGGCGCCATGGTGGAGATGCGCATCAGCGCCTCCAGCCCGACGATGGAGATAAGCGACGTGTCCTTGATGAGCGAGATCC